>NZ_WXXM01000019.1:0-52580 GCF_011319235.1 Acinetobacter sp. SA01 | reverse complement strand
GTCATTCGCATCTCGACGGGATGAGTCCAGAAGCCTTTGAAGCAGCTTCAAAATGAGGCTGTCTCATGTCTAGGATACTGGGAGCAGTCCATTTTGATGGGCTTTTTCATAATCTAATGGAGAACGCTGACCATTGGAACCATGTCTGCGTTTTGAATTGTAGAACATCTCAATATATTCAAAGATATCCGATCTGGCTTCAGTTCTTGATGCATAGATTTTCTTTTTAATTCGTTCCCGCTTTAATAGCTGGAAGAAGCTTTCTGCAACAGCATTGTCATGGCAATTTCCTCTACGACTCATACTACTTTCAAGATTGTGATGCTTGAGAAATGTCTGCCATTCATGGCTGGTGTATTGGCTGCCTTGATCAGAATGGATCAAGACTTTGTTCTTTGGGTGTCTTCGCCACAAAGCCATCAATAATGCATCTAAAACCAGATCTGTCGTGATTCTGGATTTCATAGACCAGCCAACAACAAGACGTGAAAACAGGTCAATCACAACTGCAAGATACAACCATCCTTCATGAGTACGGATATCGATGAAATACAATATGTAACTGATTTCAACCCGCTATAAAATAAAATTTTGATTAATTACAGGAAATGCACATGGTCTGGCTTATTGCTAAGTATGCGCTCACAGCTGGGATGGTAATACTTATTTCAGAAGTGGCCAAACGTAGTGACCGTTTAGGCGGGTTGATCGCAGCCTTACCGATTGTAACGCTACTGGTACTGATATGGATGAAACTTGAGCATCAAGATCCACAGAGAATTTCAAATCATGCTTGGTACACCTTTTGGTATGTGGTGCCGACCTTACCGATGTTTTTAGCATTTCCCCTCCTGTATCAGCGTTATGGATTTTGGCCAGCTTTAGCCCTTTGTTGTGTAATGACCCTGGTTCTATTCCTGACATGGGCCGCTATCTTGCACCATTTCGGTATTGATTTAATGTAAAGGATGAAACAATTACTCACATTGAATCAAAATAAATCTTTTTTTACGGAAATGTTCACTGCGCTAAAACCCACAACCTTAGGGATTATCAAAAACCTTGTAGAGATCAGTAGATTTTTCAGTATGCTCACTCTTTATGTAATTGAAAGTGCAACGACATGATATGAATAAGCATCATTGGGAAACTGTGTATACCAAGCTCGGGCGCTTTTATTCCCCATTCTATGATTGACCCCATCAAGTAAGAAAAGCATCCAAAAAAATAGTATTGATTAGAGCTTAATTTTAAGATCTGAAAATTATCTGAATCTTAACTTGATCTCCAGTGAACAAAATACCGATGATATCCAGCCTGAATATGGATGCGCTTCTGAATTGATAGGTATTTAAAGCAAGTTATTCAAAATGGCAGGGATAGGTATGGATACGGATTTATATTCGCTATTGTCTGGCTCAATTAAGGTTTCATCATCCTATATTGACTATAATCATGTGGATAACAGCAAGAGAGTTTATTGTGCGCCATTCTTATCATATCGAAAAACATTATATTGAACGTGCTGGATGGTTACGTGCAGCGGTGCTGGGAGCAAATGACGGGATTATTTCAGTCACCAGTCTGGTGGTGGGAATTGCAGCCAGTGGCGCATCTACCCATACCCTACTGGTGACCTGTATCGCCGGATTGATCTCTGGGGCTGCATCAATGGCTGCGGGTGAATATATTTCGGTTAAATCCCAGCAAGACATTGAACAGAATGATCTGGAGATGGAACAACGTGAACTACAACGCCATCCTGAACATGAATTAAATGAACTTAAAAATATTTACATACAACGCGGATTACAACCCGCTTTAGCGCAAGAAGTCGCGCAACAACTGACTGCACACAATGCTTTAGATGCACATGCGCGTGATGAAATTGGTATTTTAGATCATACCTCTGCCCAGCCTTTTCGCGCTGCATTTTCTTCAGCCACTGCATTTACAGTCGGCTCACTTTTTCCTTTAATTTCCATTATGCTGCTGCCTGAGCAATATTTAGAGAAAGGCGTGATGGTGATTGGAGTATTAAGTCTTGGTATTATGGGTGCACTGGCCAGTTATGTAGGCGGAGTCAGCATCTGGAGAGGCTCAATCCGGGTGATGCTTTGGGGCATTATCGCGATGCTATTCAGCTCCTGGATCGGATCATTATTTAATGTGAGCGTTGCATAAGAGCATTTTGTGTATTCTCTCCAGAGATTACTCGCTAGCTATTACGCCTGGTTGCATTAACCTGAATCAAGCAAAATTCTTGAAGACAAACGGTTATTACAACTTATTCACCCTGATGAAACTGAGCCCAGTGGAATTTACCCTGTTCCAGTCGCCGGACACACAGCCAGATGCCCAGTCCATCATGCATAAGCACTTTCATACGATGGCCACGTTTATTACAGAATAGGTAGGCGCGATGAGGTTTGATCGAGCCAAAGGCTCTCACCACTTGAGCCATGACAGTATCCATACCCGCAGGCATATCCATCAGCTGGGTCGCAAGCCAGATTTCATCAATACGGATCATTGAGTCAAACCCTGGATCAGCAACAGTAATTCAGTTACTGACTCCACAGGCCAGTCGATCTCGATCATATGATCCCTTGCGGAACCTTGTTCCTAACGTAGTGGAACCCTATCGTGCTGTGGACTGGATGGGATTGTTAATGATGGGACCATTGATCTGGACTGACGAATCCATTTATGCAACAGATTCGCATTGACCTGTGTTGTATTGCGACCTTAGCCACCGATGTGTCTGGCTGCTGACATTGCTGAATAAGTTGATGTTGAAATTCAGCTGTGAAAGTTCGACGGGGCTTTTTTAGCGTTGGTGTGCTGTCTATAACTGCCTTTAAATCCATAAATAGGTGTCCACTTAAATTTTAGTGGACACTATCTCGATATTAATGAGTTAGCAAAAGTGAGGCTTAGCGGATGCTTACCTTCAGAGTCAGGTTTTCCCTTAATGATATATTCTGCTGCAACAATCTGAGTAGGCTTCGGTAATCCAGCGGCATTCCTTCATGCATAGATCAATTCACGTTCAGATGAGCTGACCACTGCCCAAGGTAGAGGCTAATTCCACTAATTGCTAAATAGAAATAAAGTCATATTTTGAAGAGAAGTCAGCTATGCAAAACCAGTTAAAATTAATTTTAATGACGCATAGAATAACATCAATGTGTATATGGAGATAAGGCAATATACTCAACAGTAAGTCTTCATTTAAAATGCAGATTCCTGTTGTTGTGCTTTCTGTTGAAGTTGTCGTTTTTGTTCAGCTTCTATTTCAGTGTTCATTTTTGAATAGTTTATTTTATCTGTGTAATTCAAATACGTTGTAGTATCAGGCCAACCACGATATGCCGTAATACTCATACCATTTTTGAAATTCCAAGTAAAACTTGCTTCTCCTAGACTAGGATTTCCTGAGCGTTGGCTCGGTTTTCCATATTTTGATGAAACAAAATTTGCAACCTCTACAATTTTTCCTGAATCCATGAATACGGGAAATTTATATTCTGCATAAGCAAATTTTCCATTGGATGTATATCCAAAATTTAATTCTGTAGTACCTTCTAATACAGCATTGGAATTGTATTTATCTATCCAGTAGTTGTTGTCTTCACGAACCACTTTAACATTGGTATTTTGCAATGCTGAGCGAATTTGATCACGTGTTGCACCTTTTAGCTCTACATTAAATAATTGTGGTGCAGCCATTACTGACATCGAAATCACTATAGAATAAGCAATAAGACCATTACCCCATAATTTATGCATGAAATATCTCCTATTAAAAAATGTTTAGCTGTAAAAATGTTATAGGGCACGGGTATTTTCAGGTTGGCTTTCATCATCGGCCAGTTCAGGTTCAGTCATTTGAATATCATCAAGCACATCTTTATGAGTTGTATCTATATTTTTTGATTTTGTAGAGGGTTGAGTTGATTCATCCCAATTCTTATCAAACTCTGCATGTTTACGGTTAAACTCGGCATCAAAATCAGCTCTTCTTTCTTCAAACTCAGCATTGAAATCCACACGTTTTTTTTCAAATTCAGCTTGTCGAGCTTGCTGTTCTTCAAGAAATTGTAAAAATTTCTGATAAATCTGGGTAGACTCTAAAATTTCAGGATGTAAGTCGTTAAGGTTTCGGGTTTGATCATAATGCTGTTTGGTCTGTAAATATTCCTCTTTAGAAATTTCAACCCATGTTTCAGCTAATATATCTCTTTGATTGGTAATGTCATTATTCGTAAATTCTTGAATGGATTTATAAAAATGCTCTTCACCATCACCACTACGACTTTCATAGCGATAAGCGAAACCGTAATTATTAAATATATGACTGCTTTCAAATGAGTTTAAAGTCGTTTGCTGAGCTATAAATTTAGCATTTGGGTCATTACTTATGTTTACATTTGATTCAGAGGTAGACGATGTCTTTTCGCCTGCAATATTAGTCTGGTCATTTTTACTACAACCACTCCCCAAGATAAGAGTCAAAAAAACAACATGTAAAAAATTAAACTTAATCATTCCAAATTTTCCTTTTATTATTTTATATTTATACCGGATGAAGCCGGATATGTTTTAAAACTCAGTTTTTTACGATTTTCATTCAGCCCCTTAATGTCTGATTGATCTATGACATTTAATGCATCATTAACCGCATCCATTAATAGTTCTATTTCCATGGCTGTAGTTCGTTCTGGACTTGACCATATTGAACGTTTATAGTTATTTGAAAATATAGGAAAATTTATATCTTCAACTGTAGCAATTACAACAGCAGTAGCTTGTTGATTACTTATAGCTGAGCTATAGCGTAAGTCAACTTTTGCATTCGCACTTTTTAAGCGCTCACAAACCTCATTATAATTATCAAATTCAAAATTATTTTTTCTAATAATCTCTGTTAGTTTGTTATCAGCGCTGTAACTAATTGAACAGTTAGAAGCAGCAGAAACACTGGTTCCAATAGCACCAAGTAAACTCAGTAATAATAATTTTTTCATCAGAATTTCCACTTTGATATTTAAATTAACGAATAGTACGAATTAGTGAATCGTCTAAGTAGCGATTTGAGAAATTATTTTCAAACCAACGCAAGGCATCTTGAGCAGAATAAATATTGGTATATATACGACTATCGACACCAATGGCTGAAATTGTTTGCCATGAACGCGTCATAATCGCTACAGGACTCCCCTCTTTATCAAACTCTACAAATGCAGGATCCACATCATAACGATTCGCTGCGCCATTAAACTCTGTAATGGATTGCACTAATCCGCGATTTAAATCACTATTAATGTTCTTTTTATATATGCGAACCTGATGGCCTTTAGCGAGAGCTTGCTCAATAAACATTTTTGAAGCTAAATCTTTTTCTGAAAGATAAATACCATTGTTAATTTTTCGATTCGCTTCATTAAAATTTGCTTCGTGATTGATATATTTTTCTAAATGAATTGAACCCATTGTCCGTTTTTCTAATTTGAATTTATCATTGATTAATGACGGGTTTAAAACAATCATATTATTAGAACTACTTGAAAGGACTAAAAATTTGTTTCGTATTTCCTTATTAGCCATTTCATCCCAAACTTGTTGAGTACCTTTACTTATCCATCCATCATAGGCATTTACACCTTTTGATATAACACTTACTGTGCTATCTGCTACAGTTTGAATTTGTTGACAGCCTGTCAAGTTAATTGCGAAAAAAGAACCTACTAAAAATAAAAAATTCTTATTCATTTTACCCTCTGATTATTGGATCAATAGTATAAAAAAGATAACTATCACGAGAATAATACTAAGGAATTCTTAGTAATTAATCAATTTAAAACTAAGAGAATCTTAGTTTTAAATTGATTATCAAATATATGGTACGTAAAAATTCTAATGTATTTTCAATGCGTCTAAAAATTGCCCGTAAAGCGAAAAAACTTTCTCAGGAACGGTTGGGGATACTTGCAGGTATTGATGAAGCTTCGGCTAGCGCACGAATGAATCAATATGAGACAGGAAAATATGCACCTGATCTACTTATAACTAAAAAAATAGCTGAAGTTTTAGAAGTACCAGTCGCTTATTTTTACACAGAAGATGATTTGCTGGCTGAAATTATTATGCAGCTCCATTTTCTGACTAAATTACAGCAGAAAGAAGTATTAGATTTCATGAGTAAAATCAGTTTTAATATCAATTAAATTGATATTAAGTTTTTTATCAAAAAGAATATCTGATTTTTATTTATAAATCTTGTGCTTCAATGTATTCACTGATCAACTACCAATCTTCAGTTTTTGAAATTTCTAGTGGAAGCTCCGCTTCAAAGGATTCATAAAAATATCTACGCATACAATATTCAGTATAAGAATCTGCATAAGTTTCATATCGCACGATGATTAAGATAAATTTTGTGATGGATTTATATCAAATTTCACCCTGCTTAAGAGTTAAAATTAAATATACGAACTAAAGATTACTACTGTAATCTTTAGTTCGTATATTTCAAATTTAAATTAGCTTAAGATCTTCTTAAAAGTAAGCATCCGCTAGCGAATCCATTTAGATACAAGCTAGTACAATTAAACAATTAACAAATCTTTCTCGATATCACTTTCAACAGTAATTTCAGATTCCTCATCTACCCACACTTTTTGTTCTACATCCTGAATCAGACTACTCATTCCATGCGTAGGTTTTATTCCCATTGCATCAAGCTTTGCCTTTAATGACGTACACAAAGCGATTTAAAAAATCTTCACTCTGAAATCAGAGGCTTAAATGATTTGGTCGAACGTCTCTCATAACCAGCATGTTGATCCTAAATTCGGCTTAATACATGATGATTAGGGGGAATTTCTCTCTAAAAATAACTCTATTATCCTGTAATGAAAATCAGCAGCAGACTAAGTCACTCACTTTAATCATATTCAAATCAAATTCGCGGATTCACAGGTCATTGCTTGCCAAAATCTAATTTGCCAAGCAAATGCTTGTGTCCCCTAGTTTGAACTATATATGCTTAGGCTATTTGCACAAGGAAGGATGCTATCCGGCTTCTAGTAGCATATTAAATGCAAGGTATGATGTGATGTTTTTTTGGCTCTGTTGATCTATAAAAAATACCTGAGTCTCTATTATTAAGCGATAAATGAGCAGCAAAAGTTTTCCTAGTCAGGTAAATGATATTCATCCACACGTAGCTGTCTTGAACAAATTCACAGAATTTGGCTGCACTTATACCCAAGTTGTCACTTGAATTTAGCTCAATTAGGGTAGCGCTGTCTTTCAAACCTTTGTGTAACAACGCGTGCGTAACATATTTACTTAGATTCTGATATGATCTCTAATCACCAAATATCGTACACTCAACCATGCAAGTACCCATCGCACGGCGCTTAATGACGCTTGTTGAGACATAATTCTAAAATAATCATATTTATTATGTTTCATCACTATCGGAAAAAACTGATGTTCTGTAAGGATTGAAAGCATAGGTTCATCCTCTGCCGTAAAATGCATCAATACTTTTGTTACATTACTTTCATACAACCATTTTTTTATTAACCAATTATAAGTTTCTGATTGGTTTTGTTCTAAGTAATCAAATCGCTCTAAAATCTCTTGTGCAGAATTAAAATCTACAGCACTTAGTAATTCAGGCAAACGTGCTAACTTTCCTTGTGTCGATAATGGATGTCTTCCTATATTTGAACCACGTTTACCTGACGGAATGTTTGCCATCGTAATTAAAGCTATCTTCCAGGACTCAATATCTAATCGTGGCTGCCCCTGCCCTGAAATAAGATACCGCTCAATATCTTCAAATTGTTGAAATAATTCGTGTTTAATTACTTTTTCAGTTGAGTTCTCTCTTTTTTGAGCATAGATTACCCACCTCTGCCTTTGTCTTTTTTTGAGTACATATTTTTCGATGGTATCTCTCAACTCATATTTTAGATTACCATTCTGTTGATGAATCTCTTGGAAATGCCTAAATAAATTACTCCGACTCATGACTCGCTTAAAAAATGCAGTATGTAAATTGGGTTGCTGTTGTTGCATGCTATAGGCATAAGTAGCTAGAAATAAGATATGAACATAATGCTTTAACGTTGTCGATTCATGTAAATGTCCAAGCACTCGACTAATCGCCTTAATCCCTTGCCCAACCTGTCCTTCATTGCCTACTAGCGTATTAAATTGCTCATTCGATGGCATCCAATTTTGTAGCCATGGCAGTTCTATCATGAGCGCTTTAAAATCCACCACTGTTTGCAAACACTTTAAAGTATATGCACTTGCAAAAGTATGTCTTAAATGATGTAAGCTGAGATCAACATCTCCAGTGACTTTCTTTAATATTTGAGATATTTGATTAAAAAAAGGCCTATGCTCACTGTTCTCATCAGACATTAATATCGAATATTTTTTATTCTTATGAATATCATCTAATCCCTTTTGAATCGTCTGACTTAATAAATTCATCGGAACAACACGTTCTGATCCAAGTGTTTTTAACTGATGCTCACCATAAGGACGAATTCGGAGCATATCCTCATCAATATCTAAGGGCCGTAAATGAAGTGTCTCTGAACGGCGTACACCCATCGCTGCAGATAAACGAAAATGACGCTGAATCTCTAGACGTAAAGCAGCATCATTCACCCCAGATTTTACAGATTGTAATATTTGAACGATCTGCTGCACTTCATTTTTTGAAAAAACTTTAGCACTTGCTTGATGCGCTGTACGCTTGTGTAACTTTATACGATCATCATTTAACTGAATTAAAAAATCTCTAAAGCGATTCCACGCAGCGAGATGCTTGCGGTGTGGAAAATGCTCTTGCGTCAACTCCATCCATTTTTGAAATACATCTTCATCAATCTGGCTATCTTTTGTTAAATCTTCTGAAAACCCCAATATACCTGCACTGACGATGGCCAAATGTAGATGAATCATATTTCGATTCTGTAGACTTAACTCTTCTGCATCACAGCGTAAAATCAACCATTGCACAAAGCACGTTAATAAATTAACTGAGTAGTGATTCGTTTTATTATTGGCAAACTGTTTAAGCCAAATGCTTGATCTAGACTCACATTTTAGTTGCTGAATCATCGCTAAAATATCAGACAAATGTAGTTGCTCATCGCCTATTTCTATTTCACTTTCTGGCTCAGTGCTATCTAAACCTGTGGTTAATTTTTCATATTCGGATAAGCGTAATAATTCATTTATTGAAAGATCTTCAGTCAGGACTTGGCCTGATATATAACCTGCAATCAACGGAGTGCTATTTAACATCACATTTTGCTGTAAAGCTTTCAACCATTGAGCTAATGATAGAGTTGACTTAAGCCCTATTTGTTTTAAATAGGTATTAAAACACTTTTGCCAAGCCATTCTTTGTTGATTTCTTGACTGTGCTAAAATCTCTTTTAATCGGGTCTGTAAATACTGTCGGTCTACTAAAATTAAAGTCGAGACATAAGGACTTAATAGTACTGTACGGCGTATCTTCGTCACAGATCTATCATTATTCACTGTCAGCTCAACGAGCCGACTATTCCCCATAGCGACTATATGTTGATCAGAAGCAATAAACTCCAACATCGCTTGTAAATGGCTCACTCTGCACAGTTGTGAATACATGGAGAGTACAACCAACAAACGTCCTATTTCAACATCACAATTTTGATGTTCAGGTAAATGTTCTAAATCCTTCTGAATAAGATCAAGTAAGTTTTGTTCAATATAACACCATGTACTAAAACTATTTTCAGATGTCAGCCATGTACGATTAGCTTTTTGAGGAAGTTGAACGAATAAAGGAATTTTCGTTTTATCGCGAATATAAGCACAATATGCCTTGATCGCTTGTGGCAAATCAATGTCTGTATTTTTAGCTAAATGGGAAGCTAATACATGTCCAAGCTCGAAAGATACGTTTGGCTCAGGATTTTCCTCAAAAATCAATTGACAATAGGACTCATACTCTGAGTTTTTCAGCCATTTTTTTACATCATTTTCTGAATATTGTATTCTCGGCTTCGTCTCTGCTTGAACTGTTTTAGTCTCTTGGGTTAAAACAAATGTTGGAATATTCGGGGTTTTTAAAAAATTAAAAACATCAAGACATTCGAAACCTAACTGTTTTTGCAGGTTTTTTTGTACATCAAGCCACTGTTGTTTAAATGTTGATACAGGAAATACTGATAACATATCCCATGGATAACGACCACGTACCCAGTGCCCAAGTCCAGCATCCTTGAACCGTCCAGGTAACTGATTATTATCAGAGCGAACCAGCTTCCGTGCCCAATTTCTACCTAAACCTTCAATCTGATGAGGATCACAAAGTTGCACAGCATAAGATGATAAATCAACACGTGGTTCAACTTGATCACCCAGCATTCTCATCAAATCACGTAAAATTTGAATTTGTTTGATAAATGCTGCCGTCAATGGCACATAACGATCGGTTGATTCATCTTGATGATGTTTATCTTGAATCAATCCCCAGCCTTGCTGGCTTATCCACTTTGGAAAAGGTTGCTTAATCCCCCGTCCTGCAGTTGCAAGATTCATCCATAACTCTGTATACAACGTTAAGTTATCAAAGAACGTCTGCCAATCTTTCTGTTCGGCAGCCTGATTTATTCTCTTTTTTATTCGTGTAATTTCATTTTGTATTTCAACAACCTTTATCCCAGTTGGGCTACCCACACGTTCATTGGAAGAGTGTATATATTCAGGAATATCTATTTTTATCGTTTTTAAACAAGTAGCCCATAATTGCTCAAGCTTCCTCTGCTCAAAAGATGCATAATGAATTAAGTTATCATGATTCCGGCCTGATGCATTGGTCACTGCTTTAACGACAGCTAAATCACCTTGGCTATGCTCATATAACAACCGTGGAAGAAGATCTCTAATGCTTTTCAGGCTGATTTCTAGCTCTTTAGGTATACTATTAATAAGTCTACTAGCTTCACGTTCAACTGCCGGTTGACGGGTTTTAATCGCAAGTTTTTTGACTTGATTCACCAAATCATTGAGCTCACTTGGTAAAACCAAATGTAATTTCCTGGTCCATGGCACATGAAATTTAGACTCTTCTGGCTTTGTTTTGAGTGTCGGTGTGCCTGCTAAAACACTCAATACGTATGCAGATAAAGTATTATCATACTGAATAAGAATATTATTCTGATCAGTATTTTGACTAAAACACGGCGCTGTTAATTCAGTAACTGAACGTCCAGTAAGTAAACTCAATATTAAAGCTAATTTTGCGCGTAAAATTAAGCTGGTATCAGCCTTAGATGGTTGACAGAGCCTAAACACTTTTTGAATCGAATTTAATGACAATCGCCATTTGGTCCAAACTAAACCAACATTTGTAGCTTCAACATGCTGAGAGGTAGACTTAGATGCATAAAACCCTCGAATTAAATCGGATTGTTCTGCCAAAAAAAATGTAAACAATGGCTCTAATGGTGTTTCATCTTCTTCAATCTCATCATACTCAAATACTTCAGAGACTAGACCACGATGAATTTCATCTACATCCTCTAAAGGTTGGATAGCAATACTTAATGAGCCGTATCGTTGTAAGATCAGTTTTTGATGCTTTAACCCTATACGGTGTAAAAACTCTCGACGTTTTTTCTTATTTTTTAGTCGATTATTTTGCCAAATTTGTGATAAAAACAGCTTTAATGCATAAAAAACTTCATTTAATCGTTTGTTTTCAGAACCAGCGGACATCAAATGAATCAGTTGTTTCGGTGACTTTTGAATAAGTAATTCTTTGACTTGTTCTAAAATATCCTCATTACTTGGATCGCCCAACAGCCTGATCGCTAAAAAGGCGTTATACACACGAGATCCTTTTTGATCTTTCAGCTTTATGCTTCCATCACCATTTAAATAATTACTATAAAGCGCTAGAGTATGTACATTTTTTTGAAAGTGAAATATTTGCTCTAAAAACCAAATTATTACAGTATCAAAACTCTCATTATTTCGACTTAGTCCTGCTTGAATCAATAGCAAATCACAAATTCCACTGTCTCCAGTGTATGGACGTAATGGCGTGAGTTTATGTTTGTTTTTATCTGTTGTTTCTGAGAAAAAATGTGAATATTGATCAGAATACTGTAAGGTACTAATAATCTTTAAAGTATTAAGCTCATCACGGAATTCTGGTAATTCATGATCACCAATCAATGTGAAAATTCGCTGACAAATGACAATAATACCAGCTAAGCTATAATGTGCACGTAACAAAAATAATGCTTGGAGAAGTTCTTGTTCTTCTATATTTTCATTCTGCTTAATCCATTCTATGAGCTGCTTAAAATAAATATTCATAAACTGCTCCTAATACGATAGATCCATGCTTTCTCAAAGTCTGTTAAAGCTAAAGCAACTTCTGCAGTTGGTGCCACACGAACAATTTTCTTCTGATGTTTTTGATAAAGTCTCTCCAGTCGAGGTAAAAATACAAAAAAGTCAGCTAAATGAAAATATGGTTGCACAGACTTGCCAAGCTCTTTTACTTTAATTTTTTCTAATGGCAAAAGCTTTTGGGCGAGATAACCTGCTAAAACATTTTCGATTAAAAAAGTACCACTAACCACCGGTGGTGCCCAATCTACCAATTTTTGAACAAAGGAAATCGGCAGCTTTTTTAAAAAATGCTGTGTATTTAAAAATAAAATCATTTCTTCTAGATCTAAATGCTTTAGTCGAAGTTGGTCTGCAACCACCATCTTATCCTGTGCTTTATCCACTTTACCCCAGTGTCTTCTTTTCACACTGTTCTTTAGAGTTTTTACATTAAATAAATCCATATCGACAGCAAGCAGTAACTTACGATATATCGCGAGCAGTAATAATGCTTGATTTTTAATTTCTTCTGAAAACCTGCTCGTTTCCTCATTGAGTAACATCATTTTCAAAACTAAAACTGGGCATGGTTTTTTAAACCTGCCTTCAGATATTGTTAATGCATCAATGAGCAATGGTGTCATCATTTTTCTACACAGTTAAGTTATTTTTAGCGTTGAAACAATAGATTAATATAGTCCCAAAATAAATAAAATTAAATCAAAAAAAATTTAATATTTAATAAAAAATATTTGATTTATATAATTTATTTACTAACTTTATTTTTACACCAATCCATCCTTCCAATAGCGAATGCATAAATTGACATTACGATCATTCAAACAGTCTCGAATAAATCCCTCAATTTCATCAGGGCTCCAACATTCTGTGGAACGTTGATTGTCTGCCTTAAACAGTTTTTCTAGAATCTCATCCAGTGCGAAATCATAAAGCGAAATTTCAAAGTTATGGTGATGATTTGAGTGCGACATTTCGTCAAGCACCATCATTTTTCTTTGAATAATATTGGTTAATAGCTTAGTACGGGCCATTTTATTTTCTCTAGGCAATACTTCTCTACATCTCGTAAAATTACGAAATTTATAAAAGTAAAATTATTTAGATATGACTAAAATTTATTTCAAAAATTTTATTCTTTAAGAACAGAAGGAATGGCTTGGAGAAAATAAGGGATATTATAGAAAGTGTTCATGTTTAGTTCCTGTAGTAATTTATTACAAACAAGCTTCCAACTTTTCCACGAGATGGAGGCAAGCCAAACAGGGGTGGAAATACCGTACTACAGAAGACGGCCAGTCAAAGACTGCCCTGCTTGGCCTACCATTACGATAGACTAAACATAATAAACGCAAAAAACCGCTAAAGCGGTTAACTGCTTCTGTAGTAAATTCAGGTTTCCACGCCTGGTTACAGATTTTGCTGTAACGTATTTATATTATGTGCATAAAATCAATTGGTCAAATTTTATGATCAATAAACAGTCAATTGATTTTAAATAAACGATTTAATTCTGATAAAATTGTTGCTCCAATCAGATATTGGCTTTATTTATAAAATTAAATCTAATTACCTAACCAAGTTGTAAGGCTCATTATTCACATGTATTTGAATAGACTGACATCCCGCAGTCTCAATATCTTTTAATGCTTTGTGAATTGCTAAATCAAGACTTAGGGCTTTTCTTTCAAACTCTAAATATACGTTGTTGTTAATTGAACACAATAAAGCATCATCACAACCTGCTTCAAATAACCGATCCTCAACACAATGATGTGACGCTTTTAAATCCTTGATATAAATTGTAAATTCAAAATTCTTTATTGTACTATTCATCATTTATTCCTCTTTTAGAACAAAACTCATTTATGACTATTGCAATAGGCTCAAGCAAGCATTTTATTTAGATCTTTACCTATTTAAAACAAAATCAGCTCATGTTATCTTTCTGATAAGGTTTAGGAGGCCATTTGAAACTACAAATCTTGTCTGACACACATAATTCAGAATATCAATTATCAAAAGAGGTAGATCTTATCATTCATGCCGGGGATTTTTCGAATCGCCTAAGTGGTGCTATTGAATTTGCAGAAAAATGTAAAAACCTGAATAAGAACTTTATTTTTGTTTTAGGTAATCATGATTATTATTGTTCAAACTACGATTTAGTCGTGGATTTCTTAAAAGAAAACTATCCTCAAAATGCCTTGCTTGATGACAACTATATCAAGATACAGGATAAAATATTTGTTGGCGGTACATTGTTTACGAACTTTCGTTCCAACTCTCCCCTTACATCTCCTAACGTACTTTTACAATCCAAAAAAGATGCTGAACAATCTATTTATGATTTTAATCAAATCATGATTGGCAATGATAATCGAACTATAACTGCTGATGACTACATAGCATTATTTAAACGATATCATCAAAATATTATGCAATTTAAGGGGCAAGATAACGTGATTGTCATAACTCATTTCCCTTCTCATTTAGCCTGTCTTGATCCGTATTGGGGTAATCATCCTGTTGCATCAACCCTTAATCCCTATTTTATAAATGACCTGGATGTTAAAGGTTTTAATCTTTGGATTTCAGGACATACGCATACATCAGTTGATACTATAGTCGATGGATGTAGATTAGTGATCAACCCTTTAGGTTATCCGCAAGAACAAGGTAAAAATGGTTTTAGAGAAAATTTGATCATCGAAGTTTAAATTGTCATACTCATATTAAACCAATTCAACCCAACTCTAATGTCAAACTTCCTGTAGGACTGATGATTTAGATTCTACGCCATGAACCAGGAGAAACTCATGTCAATTCATTTAGATTCAGAAGATGATAGAAGGAATAAAATTGCAGATCAAATACTTAAAGATCTACTCGAGATCAATAAACTTCAAGGTATTTCCATTAAAAAAATGAAAGCAGATCAAAATGGTGTTTTTTACGTGGAACAAGAAATATCAACTGAGGACTTCCTCAAGACACTCTGAGCTTCACTCATTAAGATGACATCATGACCTTTAAGGTATATTTAAAAACCCAACCAAATTGTATCACCTGTAGTTGCATATATAGTCTCAGCAGTTTATTTTAACATCTCACATTCACAATTTAATATTTGGGGTGAATGCTCTTTGATCAACATAATTAAATACTTCTCTACGGATTCATAACCTAATGTAGATGCCGCATTTTTAGCGAGTTGCATCGTAGCCAAATCTATTTCTAGAGTAATCAAATCTGTATTATCTTCTGACATTTTGCTATCCCTACTCAGTTATAAAGTCTGTATAGAAATCACTAAGCTATGCTTAAAATTATGGTCAAATCTAACGTCATCTCATATTTCAGATATTCATGAAAGATATATGCGAATTCTTATTTAAATGGTTATTAAGATTTGTGGCTATTCAAGGGCGGGTTTCACCATCTGCGATGTCTGGAAAACCAATATAAGCCTTAATACAAATCCTGTGCCATTAATATCCACCATCATCATTTAAAAATTCTTGAGCAGATTTTGTATTGGATACTTTTATACTCGGAATATTATGGCTAAGTGCTATGAGTTGTGCTGTATTAAAATCATCATCACTTATTTGATTGCTTACAGGGATTCGACCTGTTCTAGCTATTTCAGCAATAACCATACTAAAAACAGATGCAGGGGCTAGCCCAACTTTTTTAATGATGTACTCTGCTGATTCTGAGATTGTCTCATCCACAGTATATTGAACTCTTTTTTAATTTGCATAGATATTTAACACCGCTCAGTCTTATTAATGCCATATTGTGCCACAAAATGGCACCAAACAAGTAAGTATTCAGTGCACATTCTTAATAAGAATTAGTGTCTCAGTGGTTGTTGATTTTGCAATATAGCTTATTCCCTTATCTATTCAATATGCACATTAGCTTCCTTAGGCTTAGCATACTCCTCCATGTATTGATTTTTCATAAACATAATTTCCGCTTCAGGTTGCTTTACCAATTCTTCACGAGCATCCCTATCCTTGAGTGCCTTTGTTTGTTGATAATTGAAAAGGCATGGTGGGTATTAAAAAGAAAAATTAGACAAATCGTTGTACAAAAAGATAAATCTGTTGATGAAGCGCTAGATATAGCCTTTAAAGAAATGTATTAAACTTTATTGTTTTGGCTATGCCGAGTAATTAAAAACACCCTTAGATAAAGCATTGAGAAAGCCATCTAATGTATTTTTCGTTCCAAAATACTGTACGTAATCTAAATGATCAAAAAACTTAAATTTCTTCTTTGAAAAAATCTTAACAACAGCATGTTCGTGATCTATATCTTGCAAGCCTGATAAGATTTGTTGCTCTAAACTTTCCCCATTTAGATTGATTATAGAATCCAGCAATTGCACCAATTCTTGATCTACTTGTCTTTTTTCTGGTTGTGTTTCTAATTCAATATCATTAACCAGTCGAATCAACATTAAGAAACTCATTGGAGTCAGATAAATTTGTTTGACTTGGTATGATTTTTCATCGCAAATTAAATTCGCATAAGACGAATTTTCCAAGGGGTAAGAGTTGTCTGTCACAGACACGTAAATGCTATATTTTACTGTGGCTTCATCAATCCATAGCAGCACACAGCACTGATGGGCTAGGGCTTCAGCCCCGTCATGCTACGAGCGATTAATAATCAAACAGGGTATATAAAAAAATAATCAGGCCCATCAAAATGTACGGACATAAGTACAATGCCAAAGCAGCAGGCCAAGTCCAATCCCATCCATAATGTACCCCAAGCACACCAACAGTCGTGCCAACAACAGGAATCCCCGCTATAATAATCGCCACAATTATTCCCACTATACCATGCCAATCAAGTACCTCATTGAAATAGGTATAAACTCCAAAAAACTGAATAATGGTGATTATCCAATAAGCTAAAAACTTAATTACTTTCATTACTCTACCACCCCATCAGAACTCATCCCATTTAAACGATCCATTCCATCAATGTTTTGTCATTTGATGTTATGAACTATCTCAATCTGTCAAAGGAGATGTTTAAATCTCATCTCCTTCTCTGTTCTGCGTTCATATAAGCTTAGCTCAAATAGAAAAACCAGAAAGCTATCAACACGCCCAGTGAAAATAGTGCAGCAAACAGGGTGAACCATGAATGTGATTCGGTTCCCCAGAACATCCGTTTTGCCAGCCATTTTTTAAGCAGAACACTATTCAGTGTCAGCGCTGCCAAATGCAGCAATACACTGGCTAAAAACAGATTGGCAAAGAGTTCATGAATTTCTTTTAAAGTGTGGCTATAGGTATAGTCGGTCAAAAAGCCGGCCAGCACCGTTAAAGGTAGCAGGAGAAAAATACCCAGTATGCTGAGCTGAAACAGGCTGGAACTGGCTGCTTTTAAAAATGTTGGCGAAAGCCATTGCTGCGGCTGTGCCCAATAACGCTGCACAAAGGGCTTGATCACCTGCAATCGTCGGCTTGGCCCTGAAGGCTGAGTATGAGCCAGTCGGGGAGCGCCAAACTGCCATAAAATTCTTAATATCAGACTGATTCCGAGGGTATAGCCAAAGGCCATATGGATTTGATGCCATTCTTCTGCATCCCCGGTCAGATAAGCCCCGGTAAAACTCAACATGATGACAATATGCAGAAAGCGGATCAGTAAATCCGTTGAAGAAGTGGTTGTACGCTGAAGCATAAGAAACCTGTGCTGACTTTATTTTAAATACAGCATAGCAAATCAAGCTGAGTTGAATCTTAAGATACAGCCAAAAAAGTGCATTTGTTAAAGCAACATTTTAGAATCGGATAGAATAGCGCCCAAGAATACATCTCAATTAAGACCTAGTTATCGTACTAGGGTTAAAGAGTGTTCTATGGAATGTATTGAAGTATATCAGTTCAATGTCATCGACGTTATTCAGGTCAAGAAAAAGCTCAATGTATTGCTATGACGATGTAACCAGTTTCATAAGGCTGGCCAGTATGGACAGTAACTCTTCTATTTGAGTCACTTTAAGTGCCGGTAGCCTTTTCACTACATTACTTAAATAGGTATACTAATCCAGTCCAGCCCTTTAGCTTTACTGACTGAATCAGCATCATGATATTCACCGCTCGTGACTACTGTGTAGTGAGCCAGCAAACAGTCAATTCTTAGGCCTCAAAGTCAAGGGACGCATTGGGTTATCGCCCCCTCACAAGCAGTACTTCTCATCTCAATCGGTAGATTGCCATTATCCAGATAGTGGCTTAAGGCTTGCCAACGCTTGAGACTATAATTGATTACTTTGGTTGTTGTAGAACTCGATGTATCAGCACTAATGCCTGTTAAGCGATCTGAATTTTCCTGCTCACATGCAGTTCATTGATTTTAAGACGCAAATGCGCCATGCAGCCAACCTCTTATCATCGATTCAGTGCCTAAATTCAGTGCCTATTTACAATAGTTTTTCTAATCAATATGTTATTGCAACAGTAACTGTATCAGAATAACTACCTGCAGGAATGTTCTGTTGATCAGCATTAATTTTAGCCTGATAAGGAATGTCTTGTATTGTTCCTAGACCAGTCATGCTGAGGTCATTCGTGCTAGTCCACGCTACACCTGAACGGTATAATTGATATTGAAGATAGTAATTTGAACCATTAACCGTTGCGAGCATTTGACGCATGCCATCAATTTCACCCTGTGTACTAGTCAATTTGATCGAATAATTTGCATTTTTTGTGCAGCGAGTTTGTAAAACGTTTGAATTAATAGCATTAAAACTTGAAGGTAATGCAGCTGAACCAAAATTTACGTTTGGAGGACTTTCAATAGCACAAATATTACTGACATCAAGACTGACATTTATAGTTGCGATTGAAGAACTAGAATCCCTAATCAGACATATGTCCCCCAAACCTAGAAGAGTACATAATGACCAGTCCCATTTAATGTTTATAGTATCCTGATAGGTTCCAGCAACAAGATCAGGATTGCTACTTGGTAAAATTTCCAGATAAAGTGGTAAATTAAGAGTAAATGCTCCTAATGATAATAAGTTAATTAATTCCGTAGAAGACCATGTGATTAAGCTTCCATTTTGATAAGTGTTGTCACAACTACTATCTTTACATAGTTTATAAGGAATTGAATTCCCAGCATTATTTGATAGGTGAAATCCTGAGCTGTTTATAATAGTTGCAGTAACTTTATCATTGCTTAAGATACCTAGTAGTTGAATATTTGAACATCTGATTCCCATCGTCGTACTAACCATATCTTGAGAAGTTTGTATTTCAAAAGAATTTGCTGCTGTAAAGTTAACATTTGTTGTTAATGGTAAAAGTGTGCATGCCGCTTGTAAATTTTGAACAATAAATAAGCTAAAAAAAGACAGTAGAATACTGAATAATAGTTTTGTCATAATTATCAATCCTTTGTTTCTACTGACATTATTATCGGACATTGTATAGTTAAAGTATTAGTTAATTCAGTTTTGAATGAAAGATGTTGTTGACATGTTACTCCATTTGGACCTGTGATCTTTAAAGTATTGTCCATATTTAAATGAGTTAAGTAGACCCAACCATCATGCCCGACTATTGTTTTTTGCTGTGTTTCTGCGACTTCAACGACTGTCCCTATTGGTAAAGCCTGATTGTTCTGATCAAGAAGTTTGATATTGGCTATGCGTATTTCTTGAATTGGAAAATGAACAACAGCGCCTTTATGATCTTCAACAGCAATACGTTTTTCTGTTTCTAATGTCTCTACATTGGGTGGCAAATCTAAGGTATCAATATATAATTTTCCAGGATAATAGGCATTGACTGAAGGAACTAAAATAGTTCCATTTTGATCTGTATGACCTATGAGGTGATTATCATAGTAGACTGGTACCTCAGGAAAACCATTTGTCTTTACAACTAAAAAAGCATCGTTAACTTTATTGGTAGCAAAAAAACCATCTAGATAAATCATCGAACCATTTATTTGTGCCCAATAATTGGTATTTTCAGCGTCTCCAAATAAACCACTTTGCAGGGTGAATTTCTGATTTTTCCAGATTACAGATGCTTGCTTCTGATCTTGATCCCCATAGCCTAAATTCCAACCTAAGCCTTGATCTGTTGGAGCAGGTTTACTATATAGCACCCGCTTTGAATAATCCCCCTCTACATCTCGCTGTATACTGGCACTCATACTTCCTCTATCATATCCCAACGGAAACGTGAATTGTAATTGACTATTAAAATCTGGCTGGTTCAGTGTTTTATTTAGAGAGAAAGTAAAAGAGCTGTTTCTCCATAAGCTATGGCTGTAAGATAAGTTTGCCAATTGAGTCCGTGATCGATCTTGTGCAACAATATCAAAATATCCTAAGCCAATATAACCAAAACTTTCTCCAAAAGGCTTAAAACTGAGTGAACTCTGCAGCGCCTTGCGACTCAAACTTTGTCTGGTATCTAGAGTGGATAAATCCTGAAAGTTTGACGACCTTTTTATATGTTGTATATTGAAGTTAAAATTTCTACCATTATAAGAATAGCCATTTGTAAACTGGTAACCTGTTTGAGTAGCATTGCTTTGTGAAAAAGAATTATTCAGTACCCCCCAATAACCTAGGCGTATATCAGAACCCAATCCCCACAAACTAAGATCACGATTGAGTTCTACATGACTTGACCAAGTCAAATAATTACTTAGACCATAACGATAAATACCACTAAATGATGGTGTTTCTTCATAATCAAAATTTTTGCTGCCATAATTTAAGCGGCGGAACCCCGCAGATACATCAAAATCACTCAATCCTTTTTTTAGTAAGCTATTGGCTACATAAAATGGAAGCGTGGTTGAAACCTGTCTACCTAAAGCGTCTGTAGTCACAATGGTCGCTTCGCCTGCACCATTGATGTAAGGCGTATGTGTTAATGTAAACGGCCCAGAGCTAATTGTATTACTACTGACTTTATTCCCATTAATAAACAAGTCGAGCATTCCTGGCGTAGATGCGATGCCCGTATAATCTAGTAATGGGTAGGTAATTAAATCTGGCCGAATGGAAAAATTTCGACTGACCTGTAATCCCCCCATGCGGGTAACATTACTCCAGTTGAGTGCATTACTGATAAAATCACCAATCTGATAACTTCTAATGCTATTGCTATTGCTATTGCGCCAATAGGTGTCATAGCGCATGTAGTCTTCATCGCTGTTATTACTATCAGTAAAAAAATGTCGGTACACTCCTGTATTTAGCAATATACCTGAAGGATTAAAAAAACGTTGCTCTAACCATGTGCTCAGTACTGAAGACTGGGATTTGGGATTTATTGCCAGATATGAGTCGTAATTCAGTACTACACCAGTACCACTTTGTACGGGTATATTGGCTAAGGCAGATTGATTGTTTAAATATTGTGCAGGAAGCCATTCGTTTGGAATGCTAAGTTCGAGTACTTGTTTCGTAGGAATAAATTTTGGTACTACTTGATTTAATGTATTGACATTGACTAAATCACTTTGATCATTCACTTTGACATGGTTGCGAATCAAGTCTTTTGAACTGACCCAATATTGCCCATCTTTATATAAAACTTTTGATAGTTGTGGGTCTATACGGCCGTTTACTTCAAGGGATACATAATATGTAATGTGCTGAGGTTGAAGAGCTTGACGGGGCGGTGGTGGCAAACTGGTATATTCTTCAGCATAAGTAGAATTAGCAACTATAAGAATAGCGATATATTGTAATAGACATCGATTATCCAATTTCATGAAAGATACCGTTTGTCTAATATTTTGTAATTTCTATCGCGGGACTATTATCTTCAAGCTGAACAAACAATTTTTTATCAGGTGCAATCATTTTGTTTTGATCTATCAGCCAAACCATTTTTTGTCCTGGAAGTACATAACCTAGTAATCCTTTTGCAATAACAGTAGAAGCTTTCTGGGGATCATTGCTATCACCGAAGAATACATTACTGATTCTGGCATGAACTATCCCGGAGTTATGGAAAGCAATAAATTTTTTGTTGCCTTGGCTTTCTATGTTCCAGCGTAGTACTGGCTGAGTTACTGTTTTAGAACCATGTTTTTTATCTGTACGTACCACTGTCGAAATATCATTACCATATAAAAATAGTGGCAACACATAACGCATTTGTAAATTCAAACCAACCGTTGCTTGAGCAGGTTGAACTTGGGATGGAATCTCATCAATCACTATCCGATAAGCCCACTCTTGTTGGGCAGGAATATTGACTTGTTTTAATATTCTGACCAGCTGTCGCTGACCCGCTGGCACTAACATAAAGGGCGGACTGGCAATGACATCCTGCTGATCCTGATAAACATCCTGCTGATTTTTCTGGTTCCAACGTAAAATCTGGACTTGTAGATTGACATCATTATTTCCACGATTTTCCAACCATAAAATTGAACCTTTCTGATCACTTTCAATCATTTGATAAATCGGCCAAACAAGCATATTACTTGCAGCATAAGTCAATTGACTTACGATACTAATTAGCAGGATCAGAATTACTTTTTTCATATTGTTCAATTAATAGGTTAAAGTCACAGTAATCGTATCAGTATACGTTCCCACAGCTGGCATCGTAGGTGTTGAAAAAAGCCGGGCATAGACAGTATAGGTTTGGGTCATTTCAGGAAAAGAAGAAATAGTATATGCAAGACTATCTGCCATAGTTCCCCATACTTGACTATATGAAGAGTCACGATAGAGTTGGTAGGCTAGACTAGTTGTACCGTTACTCAAATATCGAAAGTTATTATTTCCATTATGAAGACCATAATCTAACGCAAGCATAATTGATGCACCAGGAGTGCAGGTCACTATAATTGAACCTGCTCCACTAGAACTGGCTACATCAATATTACTCAACACAGTAGGCATAGTACCGAAATTTATGGTGCCAAAGTTAGCTCCACCTGAACCGGAACCACCTAAAGAGCATCCATTTACTACATTTGCAGTCACATCAAAGCTAGTATCTACTGTTAAAGCCTGAACTTTAGTACAAGCTAATAAACTAACCAATACATAGAGAACATAACGGAGTAAATAGATCATTGATCCTATTCTCTAGGTATTTAGAGATTACCAAATTAATGTTGCTGTTACAGTATCAATATATTTTCCTGCTGCAGGAGCAGTAGTAGTTTGATCTGATGGTAAAATACGCCCAAAAATAGGAATAGACTCTAAAGAACCAGTACCTGTGCGACTTAATGGCGCATTTAAAATTGAAGTCGTATATGTTGCATCAGAATATAAATGATAAGGTATATAATTCGCACCCAAGTTAAGTCGGCGTAACCCACCAGATGCATTTAAACCATTATTAAAAGTTAATGTATACGGTAAATCAGTAGAACAGGTTACCTGCAAACCTACAGTCGCTGCAGTCCCAACTACACTACCATTAATAGTATTTACTAAATCAGAGTATTCACCAAAATTTAAAGTTCCCCATGTATTCGTATCACCGCCACTATTAGCAACACTACAACCTGACCCTATAGTAACTTCTACGCCAATTTGGCCACTCAAGGTTCCTGCAGCGTTTGCATAATTGCTGTAACCTAAAATAGCTGTCGAGGCTATCACCAATACTGATAGTCTATTTTTTAGTCTCATTTCGATACCTTATTATACAGTGTATTGTTCTATTGTTAATGTTTGGTTGTTTTATGTCAATGACTATAAAACCTTTAAATTGAGGTAATCTATAAAAAAAACGTGGCTATTCAGGCATATGATTCTCACTAGCATTTAATCGTCCCAAGTCCAGATCAACTGTTGCAATATCTTCCCCTACCGCTTCATCCCACAGATGGATTTTTTTTGCTGTTCGCTGTTCGTTTTACAGCCGAATTGGTACCGTTTAAATAGGGCCAATTCATGCTCGTATTTTTATCTGCGAATAGAGAGATGGACTTCACCTCCTTATTGATATGAGAAGCATTACTTCGCAAGATTAAAATTTCTGGGTGAAGGAGAATGGGAACGTAAAAAACCTCAGCCGGAATATCGTCGACAATGGCTTAAACTCCATATTGGTATAGATGCAAAAACACTGCAAATACGTGCAGTCCAGCTCAGTAAAAACAATGCTAGTGATTCAGAGTTACTTGTTGATTTACTTGATCAAATTCCACAAGGAGAGCAAATTGATTCTGTCTATACAGATAGAACTTATGGCACAAAACACTGGCGACAGGTTATTGCCGAAGTTTGGTTGAAACCAAAATGCGCTACATCAAATTATTAGGCGATAAATTGTCAGAAAAACATTTTTCAAGTCAGGTCAATGAGGGGCATGCGACCTTGCGCAGCAGTGCTCCTCAAGTCCTGAATAAATTTACAGAATTAGGTAGACCTCATACCCAAGTTTTAACTTAAATTTGGATAGTTTGGGGAAATATCAGCTTTTGAATATTTCCGAGATTAGGCTTGATCCATATGGCTAGCTCTTTTTGATTAATCCTTCAAAGCCACCCATAACGCATTCCAATAATCCCTTATTTCATTCCGCCATTGACCCGTATCCAATCAACTGGAAAACTCTTTAAAGGCATCCAATGCATTTGCGGCATACATCAATGAAGGCCCACCGCCCATATATACTGCAACCCCTAACAGTTCTTCCAGCTCCTGCAGGGTCATCCCCATTTTAACCAGGGTTCTGACATGAAAACCAATACAACCATCACAACGCGATGCAACACCAATCCCCAGAGCAATCATTTCCTTGGTTTTGGGATCAATCACGCCGTCACGCATAGCCGTCTGGGATAACTGATTAAAACTTTTCATTAAATCAGGTGAATCCTGAGTTAAGGTTCTTAAACTGCCTGAAATGTTCTGGGTTAATTCTTTGTATTTCATTACTGCCTCTCACATTAAACAATCAACAATACGGTTTTTCATCTATTTAACGGCTTATTTTTCTACCGGATAGCCCTGCTCCAGCCAGGCCTGATAACCGCCCTGCACAGACTTGACTTGGGTAAAACCCATATTCTGTAAGGTGTCGGTTGCCAATGCGGAACGTCCACCCGTGCCACAGATCAGATAAATTGGCTGATCTTTAAGATGTTCCAGTGCCTGCAGAGTATCGCAATGATGGCTCGCCAAAGGATGCTGGTGAATCCTCATTTCTAAAACACCACGAGGATAATTCACCGCCCGGTCTATCGATGCCGCCTGAAATTCATCCGGTTCCCGAACATCAATCAGAATGGTTTTATGGTTTTTCATCGCTTCAAACAGTTCATCTACGCTCACTTCCTGAATTCGGCTTTTTGCATTCTGGATCAATTGCTCTGCAGTTTTCATCATTTTCATTCTTCCTCAGCCATTAAAATCATATTCAAATTTTATAAACTATGATCAGGTAGATTAAAAGCGGTTTAGTTTAAATTCCCAACCAGCTGTTTTAGCCCATGAGCGCTGAATAGATTAAATACATCGCTACCCCAATCACAGTCGTGGCAAAAATTTTCTGCACCTGATTACTGTCTATCCGGTGCATCGCACGACGTCCTATTAACATGCCCACAATACAGGCCAGAACGAAAGTCAGCGTGACCGAAACAGGGTATTGAAAGCCATCCAGTACGTGTACAGAAATACTGACACCGCCAATCAGGAAAATAATCATCAGCGAAGTTGCAACGATGCTGCGCATATCCAGGTCAGTCACTTTACGCAGTGCCGGGACAATCACGAACCCCCCACCCACTCCAAGCAAACCGGTCAGCAGACCTGCCACGACACCAATAGCGCCGAGAGACAATGCAGTTTTCATATTCCAGATCAGGCGACCAGTCGTTTGATTAACCTTGCACAGTGCATTTCCATGATCATGGACCTTATTAAAGAAGATCCGGTAAGCGATGATCAGCATCACCAAACTGAAAGCCAGCGTGAGCCATACAGGAGAGATAATTCCAGCCAGATGCACGCCATAACGTGCTGAAGGAATACTGATCAGCGCAATCCAGAGCGCGGCACGATAACGCACGATGCGCTTGGACAAACCTTCAAATGTTCCAACCAGTGCTGATAGAGTCACTGCCAGCAAGCCTACAGGTGCAGCCTGTGCTACCGTCCAGCCCTGACTTGCCATCAGTGCCGGTACAGCCAGAATACCACCACCCGCACCGGTTAAACCCAGCAAGCCACCGATGGCCAGCCCTTCCAGTATCAACCACATCACACCTATACCTCTCTTGACTCCAGTGGTTCAACCAAAGAACCTACAGGTTTAATCCTGAAACTTGCCTATTTGAAGTAATTCAGCGGAAGCTTTAAATAAGAAACCCCATTTTCTTCCGGTTCAGGGAACTGTCCACCTTTCATATTGATCTGAATGGAAGGCAGGATCAGCTTTGGCATACTCAGTCCGGCATCACGCTGGTTTCGCATTTGGGTAAATTCAGCCTTGCTGATTCCCTCGTGAATATGAATATTGCGGTTTTTTTGTGTCTGGATATCCGTCTCACACACATAGCGATCACGCGTTTCTGGCAAATAGTCATGGCATAGAAATACCCGAGTACTTTCCGGCAATTGAAACAAGCGTTGTACCGAATCAAAAAGTATGGATGCACTGCCGCGCGGAAAGTCACAACGTGCCGTGCCATAATCCGGCATAAACAAGGTATCGCCCACAAACACTGCATCACCGATGACATAACTCAAGCAGGCTGGCGTATGTCCAGGAGTGGGAATGTTATAGGCTTCGATGGAACCTATTTGGAATTTCTCATCATCTTCAAACAGGTAATCAAACAGCTGTTGGGCATTCCATTGCTTGATATCCAGATGATAGATCGCAGCAAAGGTCTCCTGAACCATCGCAATTTTCTGGCTCATGGCAATCTTGCCCCCGAGCGTAGCTTTGAGATACTGCGCTGCAGTCAAGTGATCGGCATGGACATGGGTTTCCAGAATCCACTCAACTGTTAAGCCCTGCGCTTTGACATAGGCAATGATCTGATCAGCATGTGTGGTCGAGGTGCTGGCAGATGCAGCATCATAATCCAGCAC
Source organism: Acinetobacter sp. SA01 (assembly GCF_011319235.1). NCBI lineage: Bacteria > Pseudomonadati > Pseudomonadota > Gammaproteobacteria > Moraxellales > Moraxellaceae > Acinetobacter > Acinetobacter sp. SA01. The sequence continues at coordinate 25,048 of NZ_WXXM01000019.1, read as the reverse complement.
ACTGTCAATAATTGCACAGGCTTTCGTTGAAGGATCACTCACCACATAACTGAAAGTATTGGTATCTTCATGGAAAAAGTCTTTTACAACTGGGGAATTTGACATGATTAAGCTCCTGCCCACTTACGGTGAATCAACACGCCTGCAAGCATCGCGACAATAAAATACAGAACCTGATAATGTCCAAGACCAATCAAGGTAAAACTTGGTGCAGGACAAATTCCGGCAATACCCCAACCTATACCAAAGAGCAGGCTGCCCGAAATCAGTTTAGGGTCAATCTTGTTATTCTTTGGCAAATCGATCGGTTCATTAAAGATCGTTTTCGGTGCCTGGCTGCGTAGCGCTTTTTGAAAGGGAATAAATGCCACAGCAATTGCACCCATCATCACAAAAGCCAGGCTGGCATCCCAGTCGCCAAACAGATCAAGGAAGTCGAGCACTTTTTCCGGATTCGACATCCCGGAGACCATCAGCCCCACAGAGAACAAACCGCCGAAAATGAAAGCCAGAAAATTTTTCATTTAGAAAGCTCCTGTGATATGGCGAATGATATAAACCGTAACAAAACCAGCGAACATAAAGCTCATGGTGGCCAGGATAGAACGCTTCGATAAACGGCTCATCCCGCAAATCCCATGACCACTGGTACATCCTGAACCAAGACGTGTACCAAAGCCAACCAGCAGACCCGCGATGATCATCATCAGAGGGCTGGCATTCAACTCGATCTCAGGCTGAACAAATAATCCATAAATAAAAGGCGTGATAATCAAACCTGACATAAACCAGATTGCAGGGGTTTTAAATACGGTCTGTGGATTCAGTACCTGTCCAATCAATCCGCTGATCCCTGCGATACGGCCATGCACATAGAGATAACCAACTACCGCTACTCCCAGTAATAGCCCGCCGAGAAATGCGATGAGAAAATCATGCATAGTAAATCTACTCATTTACAATATATATTTTTATATTATATAATAAATAAAAACATTCAAGCAAAAATGCTGATTTTTTTGTATCTCATCATTGCTTATCAGGACACCTACATGAACGCTGCACCGTTAAAAGCACAAATAGACTTTTCACAAGTCGATTTTGTCAGTGATTGTCTGAAAGTTTTATCCAACCCTGCCCGTCTTAAAATTCTCTGTGTCTTGGTCGATGGCGAGCTGAATGTACAGCACATAGAACAACGTACGGATATCCACCAACCCACCTTGTCACAACAGCTGACTGTATTAAGAAACAGCCAGATCGTATCAACACGACGGGAAGGCAAACAGATTTTTTATCAATTCAGTGATATACGAGTGCTAAAAATCATGCAGACCCTATATGAAGTGTACTGCAGCCACGATTGTGATTGATATAACTCCCCCTTTTAAGATCACTTTTGGCAAAACAGGTTTTTCAGGGATGCTAAAAGAAAAGTCTTTAACTGATTTGCTCATAGATTCCCCTTGCTTTCTGTTTCACAGGGTGGCCTTTAACGCAGACTCCCACCATTAAAATGTTAGGTGCAGCATAAAGCCTGCATCTGCAACATAATCCTATTCGACACCTTCCAACTGTGCTGGAGTGGGGCGGTTTTCTTTACATCAATTCGACAGTATTTATCCAGCTGAACCAAGCGAATTGCATCACAGCCATCTGATTTAGGCTTGAATATTGGCATCAGTGGGCGAAGTTAAACCGTTGTGCCATCAGTTCATTTAAAGAATTAGTTTTTTTAGGTTTGTGCTTATTTTCTTTTAGTTGTGTATGTTGTTTGGTATTAAAAAATTTGGATCATACAGCAAGATGACAAACCTGTTGTTGTAGCGACATGTGTTTGGGGTAGCTACAATCGATGAGGTATTTTTAGATTTTATTGAGTAAAAGGATGATCTATATGCATCAAGAATGGGACAAACGTTATCGGGAAACACAACATTTATATGGCTCAGAAGCAAATGTATTTATTCAGGACATCAGCCAGCGTTATGCTATTTCTGGCCGTACCTTGGCTATTGCAGAGGGTGAAGGGCGTAATATCCTGTATTTAGCACGTACAGCACGAGAGAAGCATTTAGCATTTAGTGCCGAGGCGTGGGATTATTCGCAAGTTGCTCTTGAAAATGCCCAGGTATATGCACAAGAACAAGGGATTGAATTGCAAACCCGGCAGATCGATTTGACTACAGTGAAATGGCCAGAAGATCAATATGACAATATTCTGTGTGTATTTGGTCATGTCGATCCAGCTACCCGATTAAAAACCTTGCAGGGTGTACGTCAGGCACTAAAAAATCACGGTCATTTTATTGGTGAGGTATATTCCAAAGCGCAATTTGCTTATAAAACTGGTGGTCCTGGCAATTCTGATTTTCTATATGATCCTCAAGAGATTTTAGAAGTATTTCAGGACGATCACATTGTTCACTTTTTTGTCGGAGATGTAGAACGTTATGAAGGACAATTGCATCAGGGAAAAAGCCACGTGATTCAATTTATGATTGAAGTGATCAAAAAATGAAGCTAACAATTAAATTATGAGGTGAGTCACTCTCTCATTTATTTATAAAAAATGAGAACCATCTGTTTTTGCAACAGATGGTTCGATTGATTGATGAGCTTGCGGAGATATCTACCGGTTGAATAGCAGTAGATCGTTACTCTTCTAACAGGCTTCTTAACATCCAGGCTGTTTTTTCATGAACTTCAAGTCTTTGTGTGATCAGATCCGCTGTTGGCTGGTCATTAACTTCATCCACGATGGGAAATAGACTTCGAGCAGTGCGTGCAACAGTTTCATGTGCATTGACCAGCAGGCTGACCATTTCCTCTGCTTTAGGAACACCTTCTACTTCTTTAATTGCAGTTAATTTTACAAATTGTTTATAGGTTCCTGGCGCAGGAAATCCCAATGCCCGAATTCGTTCAGCAATAATATCCAGGGCATTCCATTGTTCGGTATATTGAGTCATAAACATGTTATGTAAGCTATTGAATTGTGGCCCAGTCACGTTCCAATGAAAGTTATGGGTCATCAAATATAAGGTATAGCTATCCGCTAGCAGTTTAGATAGCCCTTCCACGATTTTGGCACGATCACTATGAGAGATACCAATATCAATTTTCACTGCTTTAGATTCTTTTTTAGAACTCGCCATTTTTGAGACTCCTTGTATTTTAAAGGTATATTTATATTAATTTAGCTCGATCTGCTCTATAAGACCTGAGCAATAGAAACCACGTGTTTTAGCGCTGATAAAGAAATTTTTGAACCGTCGACCCATATTCAAATATTTTGCAGGATATCAGCAAAGCTGCAAACATTAGTATTCTGTTGAGTTATATAAATAACATACATCTTAGCAAGATGTATTGAGAATTAACGAGAGTTAATTACGCTCGCACAAATATAAATTATGGTAGCAAAACTTGAGTATGTTTTATAGTTAAGCATGGCTATACGTTTGAATTATTTCATTTTAAAAAAGTAATTTTCGATAAGATATCGCCATTGATACATACAATGATCAGATATACGCTGAACTTTATACAGTTAGCTTTGGGAGGAATAACTGCTTTTACGCCAGGATGATAAAATTCCTTCAATAACTAATTTAGTATGTGTACCGCTATGTATACAATCTGTGACTTTACCGAGGCAGAATTGTTCCATTTTCGCTCATTGAGCATCTGTAAGCATGTATCTATCCATGATGAAACTATAAACGAAATAGTTTTATTGACTCAATTCTCAACACAGCATAGAAATCAAGTTATGCTTTTAATAAAATTTATGCCGATTTTCACTCTCATATTGCAGCCTATTCTCTTATCTAAGTGTAGGATCGCGGGCTTATTTGACCTCTGTCACCACACGTAGTGGTGACAACCTAATTTAAAATTTTACAAATTATTCTTGGGTACTATCTATAGTGCCGTTATTTATTTTTGATTTCAAACTCAATCCTGATCGCCAGACCGCCAATTGCATCTGCCCGTCGTAACTTAATTTTTCCGTGATATAAATCGACAATTTGCTTAACAATCGATAAGCCTAAACCACTGCCAATGACAGTGCTATTCTGATTCACTCGATAAAATCTTTGAAAAATCAGAGGTATTTGTGCTTCATCCAAACCGATTCCATTGTCCTCAATCTGCACAAAACTATAATTTTCAACACAGCCACAACTGATTTTAATGAGACACGGACGTTCCTGACTACGATAGATAATGGCATTTTCTAAAAGATTACGGAGCATAATTTCCAATTGATCCATTTGTGCGATGATCAGGGCCGACTCCAGTTGTAGCTGTAAGTCAATCTTTGCCTGACGAAGCTGAAAATCCATCATCGCAAGGGTACTTTGAATCATATTAACCAGATCAACCGGGCCTTGAATTTGTTGACCATTGGGTTCTATCCGGGCCAAGGTCAGTAACTGCGTGATCATTCGTGAGGCCTTATCAATGCCAATGATAATGTCCTCTGCTGCTTCTCGTGCCTCCTCAGTCGAACGTGCACTCTGCAAAACTTGTACATGCAGGCGGATCGCCGCCAAAGGTGTACGTAACTCATGGGCTGCATTTGAGGTAAAACGTTTTTCACGTTGCATGCTTTCTGCAACTTCACTCAATAATGTATTTAATGACTTCACCAAAGGTTCGATTTCTTTGGGCACGACAGGGTTGATGGGTTTTAAATGTTCAATCGACTGCTTTTCCAGATTTTGACTGATACTGAATACAGTGGACAAATTGCTACGTACGGTCTGCAAAATCAACCAAGACAATAATGGTAAAAAGAATGCTGAAACCACTATTAAAAATAGTAGCATATCTCTCTGGATATCCTGACGGATGGTCCAGACCTGTGCAATTTGTACTTGTATAGTGTGGGTGCTGTCCCAAACCGAATAACTGCGATAGGTTTGATTGTGAATCTTAATCCAGCCAAAGTTGGCTTGCTGAACAAAGGGGTGTGTATCCACGCCAACCGAACGATAAATCAACTTGCCATTACGATGCCAAATCTGAAATATAATCTGGTTATAATGCTCACCTTGAGCTTTCTCGATGACAGTATGGTCAGGGATTCGTCCTTCCAGTGAACTTGAAGTAGTCGAGAGTAAAGCATGGGCGGTTTCGACCAGTGATTTATCAAATATATTGTTCGCCGTGCGCTGCATTCCCCAGTAGATACAGCCTAGACTACCCACCCAGACAGTGGCGGTGATAACCAGTAAAATCAATGATAGACGCCGGGTCAACGAATAACTGCGGATGAAATTGGCCATCAATAATTTTCGTCCATAATATAGCCAAACCCCTGCACTGTACGGACAATGTTTTTCCCAAGCTTGCGCCGTAAATTATGAATATAGACCTGGATCACATTACTGCTTACATCTGCATCATAGGCATAAAATGAGTTTTCTATGCTCTCCCGTGAAATAATCCGGCCACGGTTAAGGATAAAGAGTTCCAGCAAGTGAAATTCTTTCTGAGTTAATTCAACTTCAGTTTGATCTCTTAGTACCTGTTTGGTAGCTTTATTAACTGCAATATTGCCAATCTGAATCAAATCACTCACTTCACCTGAAATACGGCGCAATACCGCTTGAATCCGTGCAATGACTTCATACAAATCATATGGCTTAACTACAAAATCATCTGCTCCTGCATCCAAACCTGAAATACGCTCCTGAATTTTATCTTGAGCAGTCAGAATAATAACGCCTACTTTATTCTTTTTACGGCGCAGTGACTTTAAAACTTCCAATCCATTCCGGTCTGGCAAACCTAAATCAAGCAAAATAAACTGATAATCATAACTCGCCAAAAAATGATAGGCTTGCTCTGCTGTGGTAGCGATATCGACCACAAAATTTGCATGGTCTAAGCCCCGTGCTGTCGCCTTAGCCAGTAAGGCATCGTCTTCAACTAACAATATTCTCACGTCTGAGCTACCCTCTCATTCTGCTACTTACAAGCCTATATTTATTTCTGTGAAAGCGGCAGGTACTCTGGCCCAAGAAAGACAGAACACCAACCGAATAATGATCATACAAGGCATTGATATATCAGCACTCTACTATATTTTACTCTGCCTGATGATCCTCATGTAAAGGCCATAACTGATGCGAATTCAGCAATAGTAAACTCAAGCTTTCTGCATAATCAATTTTAGCTTGATCAATTCGACCGCGCGCATCAACCAATTGCTGTGAATGAAGTAACAGTTCATTTAAACTCAATTCACCAAGCTTATATGCTTTTTGCATCAATCCATGTTGTTGCTGTAACTGTGCCAAATTCTGTTGAGCCTGCTCACTCCGTACAGTTGCCGACTCCATCTGCGTAAACCAGTATTGCGTTTCCTGACGCAAACGGTTTTCTACTCGTCCGATCTCAAAATTGGCCTTTTGAGCTTCCGCCATGGCCATACCAGAAGCTATACGCACTTGCCGACTGGCGAGTGGAATTGAAACGCTCACACTCATCAAGTTTTCAACGCCAGACTGTTCACGACTATAGCCCACTCCGACCGTAGGATTAGGTATCCGATTGAGTTGCTCTCTTTTGACTAATGCATCTTGCTGTACTGCCTGTTTTTTAACCAGCTCAAGCTCATGGTTGGCAGACAAAACCTGCTGTATCCATTCAGTCTGTGTATATTTGAGTGAGCGAACTTTGATGACATCACTGCTCCAGTGTTCTGGAATTTTTCCCTGATAATCACGTGACAATAACTGCTGTGCTTGATAGTAAGCTGTTTTAGCCTGCATATATTGCTCTTCGATTTGCCGCGATTCATTGCTGAGCAGCATCAGTTCTAGTCGTGGGGCATCTCCAGCACGAATACGCTGCTGGGTCATTTGCATATAGCGCTGTATTCTTGCCTGCTGTTCCTCTATGCGCGTCAATTGCAAAGCACTGCGTATATAGGCAAACCACTGATTCAGCAAAGTTTTGGCAACTTCATGTTTGGCATCTTCATATTTTAATTCCGCAATACTCATCCCTCGTTGGGCCAAATCCTGATCCAGCTGGTATTTGCCAGGCAAACGAATCTGCTTTTCAACACCAAAGTTCGGCTCATAACTATTGGACTTTGTTTGGCCATCCTGGGCGTTGTTGTTACGAAGCTGCATGCCCGCGCGCACAGTCCAGGGATGGCCCAGTTTTAGCCCTTGTCCTGCAAAATTGGCATAGTCCTGATCCGATATTGCCGACCGAACAGTTGGATGCTGTGACAAGCTCAGCTTGATCGCATCGAGTGGTGGCAATACCTGATCTAAAGCGGGTTCCGCGGAGACGACAGAAGTCATCATCACACAACAGCCCAAGCCCAGTAAACGTAAGGCTTTACCCAGCAAACGGGGTTGAGTCGCTATCTCTGGTTTCATTCGTTCACTTCTCCTTGACCAGCATAACCCGATGTTATGGTTGGTAATACCCAATAGAAACAGTCACTTGATTTAAATTTCTTTTGGATATGGGCTAAAACTAAAGGTACAGTTGCGAGGGGTAAAATCAACAGAATCAAATTACGCTCAGTTGCACCCCGAATTTTTTCTTGAATGTTGCGATAATGTTGGCGGCTGCCGAAACCTTGTGCCGGGATACAGGTACATCCTGTCACAATCTCGGGAATAAGCCATAAATGGCTCATTAATTCTTCCGCAATATCACTGGAGATGTTGATAGAGAGTTGGCACATTTCAGACATGAGTATCTCGCACTAAACCAAATTGTTTGAACAAGTTAGGAAGTAAAATCAGCGTCAGTAAGGTGCAGGAAATTAATCCCCCAATCACCACGATCGCCAATGGACGCTGAATTTCAGCACCTGGCCCAGTGGTAAAGAGCAAGGGAATTAAACCCAAAGCCGCGATACTTGCAGTCATCATTACTGGACGTAAACGTCGCATCGCCCCCTCACGAACCACTTCTTCAATTGCAACGCCGCGTGAAATGAGCTGGTTAAAATAACCGATCATCACCAAACCATTCAGTACGGCAATCCCCATTAATGCAATAAACCCAACAGAAGCAGGTACCGATAAATATTCACCGGTAATGGCTAAGGCTACGACTCCCCCAATTAAAGCAAAGGGAATATTCACAAAAACCAGTACTGCCTGACGAACAGACCCTAAAGTTGTAAAGAGCAGGAAGAAAATCATGGTCAACGCTGCAGGGACAACCAGCATCAGACGCGCTGCTGCACGTTGTTGATTTTCAAACTGTCCACCCCATTTCAATGAATAGCCGGCCGGTAATTTAACTTTCTGGGCAACCTGCTGTTTTGCTTCCTCGACAAAACCAACCAGATCCCGGTCACGCACATTGGCACGGACAACGGACATTCTTGAAGCATTTTCCCTGTCAATTTTGACGACGCCTTCAGTCTTGACCATTTCTGCTAAAGAGGACAACGGTACAGCCGCTGAGTTTGCAACAGGTAAATTCATGTTCGCGAGGGCAAAACTGGATTGTCCCAGACGTGGATCACCTTTCATCATCAATGGAACTGGTCGCCCCTGTTCAATAATCGAACTAATCTGCTGCCCTTCAATGAGCATTTTGAGTTGTGCCTGTATGCTCTGACTATCTAACTGATTGCGGACAGCCATATCACGACGAATACGTAATTCCTGATATTGCACCCCAGAATTTTCCAAAGTCATGACATCTTCGCTGCCTTTGATCCCTTGTAGAACGGTAGAGATTTGCTTAGACAGCTGATTCAGCTGATCTAAATCGGTACCAAAAATTTTGACGGCCAAATCTCCACGTACACCCGATAACATTTCTGAAGTCCGCATTTCGATCGGCTGACTAAAGGTGAGATTGACCCCAGGAACATCGGCCAATACATGGCGAATTTTGGCTAAAATCTGCTCCTTACTTTGTCCCTGCCACTGATCTTGCGGTTTCAAAATGACAAAGCTATCGGTTTCATTTAAGCCCATAGGGTCAAGGCCCAGTTCATCCGAACCGGTTCTTGCCACAATGCGGGCCACTTCTGGAACTTGTTTTAGAATTCTTCTTTGAATGTCCAGATCAAGTGCAATCGAATTTTGCAGGCTGATCGATGGCATTTTTTCCAGCTGCAATATGGTGTCACCTTCATCCATGGTTGGCATAAAAGACTTACCAATGAGTGGAAAAATGAGTGCAGCAACCACCAAAGCACCTCCGGCCAAAGCATAAACACGTTTCGGATGGGCCAAACTTGCATTTAACACCTTGCTATATGCCTGTTCCAGCTTAGCAACAATATACGGCGTGTGATGTGCTTGAGATTTTAAAAAATAGGAACACAGCACCGGAATAATCGTTAATGAAAAAATCAGTGAGCTCGACAATGCAAAGACAATGGTCAGTGCCACTGGAGAGAAAAGCTTCCCTTCCAGGCCTTGCAACGTCATTAATGGAATGAAGACCAGCATAATAATGATCATTCCTGCAGTCACCGGTACCGCCACCTCACAAACTGCACGATAAATGACGTTCAGCGGCGGCAAAAACGAACGGTGTTTGGACTCGTGTGCATCTGCCAGTTGCATTTCGATATTTTCAACCACCACAACCGCCGCATCGACCAGCAAACCAATGGCAATGGTTAAACCACCCAATGACATCAGGTTGGCACTTAATCCAAACTGACGCATCATTAAGAAAGTACTCAACGCAGATAAAGGTAAAATCGCGGCAACCACCAAAGCAGCTCTTAAATTTCCTAAAAACAGCAGCAATAAAATCAGGACCAGTACAATCGCCTCAATCAAGGTTTTACTCACGGTATGAATGGCACGATTCACCAGTTCACCACGGTCATAAAAAGGCTTGATCGTAACGCCCGGGGGTAAGTTTTTCTCAATGTCATGCAAATGTTCACGCACACTTTGCACAACCTGACGTGCATTGGCGCCTTTTAAGGTGAGGACAATCCCTTCAACAGCTTCACCCTGACCATTTTCGGTTACCGCTCCGTAACGGGTAAGGGCACCGGTATGGACATCGGCGACATCCTTCACTTGCACCAGCGTCCCCTGATGATTGGAAACAATAATCTCACCCAGCTCTTGTAAATTGGTGACACGACTATCGCTACGAATCAATAATGATTCTCCATTTTCATTCAGACGACCCGCTCCGTCACTTGCATTATTTAATTCAATTGCTTGTTTTAACTGATCAAGAGATAGACCTCTCGATGCCAGAGCATCGAGGTTGGGTGTCACTTCAAAGGTACGTGCCAAACCACCCAGGACATTGACATCCGCTACCCCTTCAATTTTTCTGAGCTGTGGACGGACGACCCGATCGAGCAAGGTTCGTTTTTCCATATCACTCATAGGACCATGTAAAGTGAACATAAAAGATTCACCTAATGGCGTCGTCATAGGCGCAATCCCGCCTGATGCATTGCCAGGCAGAGCTGACATGACTCCAGTCAAACGCTCATTGACCTGTTGCCTGGCCCAATAAGGATCTGTCCCTTCTGCAAAATCCAGGGTAATGATTGCAATGGCATATTTAGATTGTGAACGTAGTACAGTTTGATGAGGGATTCCCAACATTTCCTGTTCTATCGGTACCACAATACGGCTTTCCACCTCTTCTGGCGTCATGCCAGGAGATTTCATCACAATTTGAACCTGTGTGCTTGATACATCCGGAAAGGCATCAATCGGTAATTTTGTAAATGCCAAATAACCCGCAACACTGATTGCCATACCCAATAACAGCATTAGGATTCGTTGACTCAGTGAAAATGCAATAATACGTTTTAACATGTGCCTAACCTCAATTCACCGCAGTGCTACTGCTGGCAGGTGGTGCCTGCTCTGCACCGAAACCTGACCAAACGGCTTTTAGACGTTCGACACCCCTCACAGCAACTTGAATTCCAGGTTTTAATGCATTTCCAATCACATGACTTTGCTGCTGGTTCGCACCCACCAATTCCACAGGCATTGCCACGAAACCATTTTGGTTTTTGATAAAAATGAAGTGCTTGTTATCTTTTAAAGTTAAGGCAGTACTCGGTATTACCCATGCGGTTTTTGTTGTCGGGTTATGGCTTTGAATATTCGCTTTAACAAACTGTTGTACTTTTAAACAGTTGTCCTTGGCCTGCATTTGGACTAGAACATTTTGAGATTGCGTATTGCCTGAAAGTGCTGATGCAATTTGTTGTACCAGCCCGGTAATTTCACATCCCTCAACTTTGACCAAATCGCCAATCTGGATATATTTGCTATCCGCTAAAGGGGCTTGCAACATTAATTGCAAAGGTAGATCACTATTCACCAACTGACCCAATACTGCGCCAGTTTCTACATATTGACCTGCAGATACCTGTAAACTTTCTACACTGCCTCTGGCGGGACTTTTAACATACACCACGGGATTCAGTCCCTGACTGCTACTTCCTCCCATAAACTGCAACATGCGTTGCTTGGCACTCAGATCAATATTCAGTCGTTGCACTATATTCTGGGCTTCCTGTACACGTTTTTCAGCAATAATCCCTTCAGCATATAAACTGCGTTCACGTGCCAAATTTTGGCTGGCCAATTGCAATTGTGCACGAATTTGTAAAATTTCATTTTGAATCTGAATTAAATCAGGGCTATGAATGGCCAGTATAGGACTGTGGAGACCCACTTCTGCTAAAGGTTGCACCAATACCTGTTGCACTATCCCCGCTACAGGACTGGTTAAAACCACTTTACTTTGAGGTGACCACTGCGCTTGCCCCTGCAAAGTCAGTGCGAGTTGTACATCTCTTGTCGCTTGCCCTAAAGTTTGTAATTGAATATCTGCTTGTTGAATCTGTGTGGGCGAAATTAAAATCTGATTACCAGACACATCTATTGTTTCTGTTTCATTGGCGACTACATTTTGTGTCTTTGATTTTTCCGTTTTATTTTTATTTAGTAGTAAACTGCTGCCCCACCAAATTCCTAAAATCACCAAGGCCAATGTGCAAATACTGATAAATAGTTTTTTATTTCGTAATACACTCACTTGCTGACTCACTGATCTACCCTCAAAAATATTTTCCCTCAGGGTAAAATCAAGTTCTTAAGATCTAATTAAATTTGAAAATTCAATTTTTTCGAGGCTTAAGCAAATGCTGGGTCGTAAAACTGTAGAAGTAAAAATTATCAAAGATGCCTTAGAGATTGCCCAGGCAAAAAGTACATATCGCAGATGCCCTTATTGCTACCCGGCGATACCCCACAGAACAATTGACATACTCGCCCCACCTACGCAAAAGGTGAGCTAGTACAACTCTAGTCCTTCTCTTTTTCAAGTCAATTGCTTATCCGCTATTCAGGTTAGTAAAAGATATTTAAATAAAATCCCTACAATGTAGGAAAAATTCTTCCATATACTTTACTTTCTGAACTTTAATCATTATTTTTTAAAAGCAAAATTAATCATGCACGATTTTAATCTGAATTAATTCAGATTAAAATCAACTACTTATATAGATATTTTTTATTTTTACTTTATTATAAAAATTATTAGGCTAAATTAAAATCAAAACTCTTAAATTAATACTACATACTTTTAATAAATATTAATTCTGCTAGAATCGAATATTCTTACTTGGATAATTGAGACCATCTAAGTGATCATGGTTTTAGGTAGATTGCTAGCTTTTGGGGCAATCTTGTTGCAGATTGCTGTTTTTATACAGCCTTTACTCCCAGAGAAATATCAAATTTCTCCAGTCTGTGAAACTATTGTCCATGCACTTCAATTAGATACTTCTCATGATCTGCATAGCTCAGATCATTCGCATAATTACTCTCATCGAGACTTGAGTTTAGCTAATCATGAACCTGAAAAGCCTAATAATGCACATCTAGAACAAAAAACTTCGTACAGTCATCATCACGATACGAATCATCAATGTCAGTACTGTGTTGTTTACGCACATGTCGTTCCACTACCAGACATCGGTGTTAAAGAAGTTCTCGTTAGAATTCAAGTTCGTTTTTTAGCTTTTAAAGAAGCTTATTTCCATATCTTCTTTCTTTTAAAGCAATTATTTCTTATTCCTCAAGGCCGAGCACCTCCTTTTTCTTTTGCTGTCTAAATTTATTGGCAATTATTTATTGTTTTGAAATTTAATTAGTTGAAGATACTACTATTAAAGCTTGTCAAAAGCATCATGAATCAATGCCTTTCTTATACACATTGGCACTGATATTTTTGGCATATACAGGCTTTCTAATTAGCATATTCCCTTATGTAATTCCTCCATCAGTGACGATTTGGGATGCTTCTGCACCAGCCAATAGTCAGTTGTTCGCGCTGATCGGTGCACTGATTTTGATCCCAATTATCATCATTTACACCATCATGGCTTATTGGGTATTTAGGGATAAAGTCAGTGTTGGCGATGAGGGTTACCATTAAAGGAGTTATTAATGAAATTATCACAATTTCAGTGGTTTATCTTTTTATGGTTAGTCGATTTACTAAGTTCATTAGCAATTGCTATGAGCTTTAGGTTTCTGCTTTAGCTTTCTTATTAGCTATGTAAAAAGAAGAGGATACACCTATGAATCTACTTCAACAGCAGCATGTGAATATTAATTATGATTTTCCATTCATTGTTAATTTAACATTAGCTCAAGAAATTATTAGAGCACGCAAAAAAATGAATATCTCTCAACAAGAACTAGCATCTAAACTTGGTATCTCTCCAAGGACACTAGAAAGTTGGGAAAGAGGTGTTCGCCATCCATCAAGTTCGGCACAGGCTTTAATCAAACTATTTATAAAGTCACCTCAATTTGTACTGGATAATCTTAACTAAAATAGAAAAAGACCATGTTTTCACGTGGTCTTTTTTATCATCTATTAAAATATATAAATTATTGCGAAGTATATAAACTATCAATGGTATATTAACTACTCACACCTTTTATTTTTTCCGCAACTTTTCTAACTACACCAAGATTAATATCTGAAACAATTACTTTAGCCGCTTGCTCAATAAGAAGTAATGCTGCACTTCATTCTACACCCAAACCAGTACCTGTAATTGTGGCCATTTTATGATTAAAAAGGCTGACATCATGAAACAGGAAAGAAAATGTCCACCAGACCTTGAGCACAGGCAGGCTAAGTACAAAAATAACGTGATCGAATGTAATTATGGCAAGCTAAAGGGACCATCAGGGCCACATTAGGATTCAAATCTATGAAGATGGCTTATGCCACAATTAAAGGTATTGAAGTCATGCGTGCACTACGTAAAGGATAAGCTTCGTAATTTTATTATGGTCAGCCTCAGGGTGAAGTGTATCTAATCAACAGGGTTTTCGGTCTCTAAGCTTTTTTGAAGCGAATATCATCGACTTAGGTCCCTATTTGCAACAGTGCCTTGCACAATACATTTCCAAAACTTGCTTTTGTCGTTCCAGGTCGTCTTTTTGATCATGACTTGAAACTCTTACATAAGCTGTGTATTTGTTCAGGCGTGATTTTAATCAGATCATAACGTCTGTGATTATTTGGGATTCTTTAAGCAACTAAAACACCGCTTTCATTCCAACGTCTTAAAGTTTGAATGGAAACGCCTAACACTTTAGCTGCTATATTAATATTTACTAGGGCATGTCATCAATTAAGCCATATCATGATTGAGGCAAGCTAGATCGCTGACAGGAAATTTTGAGCCAATTTATCATAGCGTGTAGCAATACCTCGATACTGCTTGAGCTTGGCGAAGAAGTTCTCGATCAGATGTCTTGCCTTATAAAGATGTTGGTCATAATCACGCTGATCAATCGCGTTACTTTTGGACGGCATCACAATCTGACCATTGATCTTATGGATTGGATCAATCAACCGATCCTTGGAATTGTAGGCTTTATCCATGAGCCAAGTCTGACTTAACGATAAGTCCAGCAGCACATCAGCGCCATTTAAGTCATGAACCTGCCCGGCAGTGAGATAAAATCCTGTTGGGTTGCCTAAAGCATCAATACGAGCATGAATTTTGGTACTTAAGCCACCTTTACTGCGTCCAATCGCCTGTTCTTTTTTTTCCGGCACTGTGTTGATGAGCGCGCACAATGGTTGAATCCAGCATGGCATATTCATTATCACTATTCCTTGCCAGCACTTCAAAAACTTTCTGCCATACGCCTGCTTTAGCCCAACGGCTAAAGCGAGTGTGCACGACTCTAAAATCCCCAAAGCGTTCTGGTAAATCTCGCCACGGAATACCTGAACGATACCGATACAATACTGCTTTAACAAATAGCCTGTTGTCTTTGGCAGTTACTCCAACAGTACTCGCTCGTCTGGGCAACAGATCCTTAATCTGTTCCCACTGATCATCTCTTAATGCATAGCGTTTAGTCATGAAAAAATAATGAGGACAGATTAGATTTTCTCAAGCTAATTGATGACAGGCCCTAATCTACTCATAACGATAATATCAGTATAGAAATGCATATATTTCAATTAGTAGTTATTAACCCTTATTTTTGTGAACAGATTAAATGCATCAATCTGGAACTACTTTTAAAATACGATGGTTAACTGTATTAATCAGGATGTAATCGCCATGTACACGAATCCATTGTTGATTTTTCTCAGGTTTGCTAAGTTTCTTATTCATTCTATAATCGAATCTATAGCCTTGACCATAGTAGCGGGATGGTAAAGCTTGTCCTGGTTTCCAGTCGCGGGATGGTTTCAATATCTGATTCTGTACGATCTCACGATGACGTTGCTGAACTTCTTGTCGAATCTCTTGTTGATTACGCTGTGGCATTTGCTGTTGAGTTTCTTGCTGCATCTGTTGCTGATGGCGTTGTTGCATCTGCTGTTGGCTCTGATTTGCAGCAGGAGAATGCATATATGCTTGATTATATGAATTGTTATGTGAACGCTCTTGAGGCGCAGCTATGACTGGTGAGATAAAAATTGCTGTTGAGAAGGTGAAAAAACTGGCTTGTACTAATTTTTTCATTTTATCGCCTTTTTTAAGTGGAGTTGCTTGATATTTTATTAAATTATAGAAATTAATGATTAACCATAAACCTTTTGTTATAACATTGTATCTTGTTTAAGCTTCTTTTCTCCTTTTTATTGAAATGGTTGGAGGGTATTATCGTGTCTAGTACTGCATATTTTATAAAAAATTAATAAAATTCAATAGTGTGTGTAAGATTTCAGTGAAAGTTACTTGAGTCAGGAAGGCTTCCACTTATGCGGTAGTAATTCTTCAATCTGGCTCATTTTCTGTGTCGGCAGTCTTTTCAATACATCGCTCAGATAGGCATAGGCACTGTTGCAAATAGCCGCTGATGGTAAGCTAAATAGTTTTTTAGCTAAAGGTTCAGCATATGAACCCCTTCCATGGTCGGCATTTTCAGGGCGAGATCATTCTTTGGGCTGTACGCTGGTATTGTAAATATGGCATTAGCTATCGTGAACTTTAGGAAATGCTTGCCGAACGTGGTGTGAATGTTGATCACACTGCTATTTCCAGTTGGGTTCAACGTTATGCTCCTGAAATAGAAAAATGCTTACGCTGGTATTGGCGTAATCCTACAGATCTGAGCTCATGGCATATTGATGAAACTTATATAAAAGTGAATGGACGATGGTCTTATCTGTATCGTGCAGTCGATCAACGTGGCTATACCATTGATTTTTATCTTTCTTCTAGACGTAATACCAAATCAGCCTATTGTTTTCTTAAAAAATTTAAATAATGTGAAGAAGTGGAAAATTCCACAAGTGATCAACACGGATAAAGCACCCACATATGGAGGTGATTTATCACGGTTAAAACGGGAAGTAAAATGTCCACCAGACCTTGAGCACAGGCAGATTAAGTACAAAAATAACGTGATCGAATGTGATCATGGCAAGCTAAACCGGATCATCAGGGCCACGTTAGGATTCAAATCTATGAAGACGCCTTATGCCACAATTAAAGGTAATGAAGTCATGCGTGCACTACATAAAGGACAAGCTTCGTCATTCTCTTATGGTCAGCATCAGGGTTAAGTATATCTAGTGAATAGAATTTTTGGTCTCTAAGCACTTTTTAAAGGGAACATCATCGACTCAGATCCCTATTTGCAACAGTGCCATTAATCATATAAAGCATTAGATATAAATTACTCCTGCCTTTTATGAAGGTGAAAAGCACTGCTTTGTAGATGGAGGGATTCTATTTTTGAGGAGGTTTTAAATTCCTCATTTAATAGAGAGAATGTACTTTTAAATCAACTGGATTAAAACTGCGGTTTAACCACTACTAAAATCACTACTGCGAGTAAAATAATCGTTGGCATTTCATTAAAGAAACGCCAAAACTTATGTGATTTGTAATGCGGGTTTTCCATCAGTTTTTTACGGTAATAACCACAAACAAAATGGTAAATCACCAGTAAGCCCACTAATCCAACTTTCAGGTAAAACCAGAGTGCTTCATGGTAATGCCGAGTTGCATCACCCCAATCCACTAAAAAATGCGCTGTGATGAGAGTGGCAAGCATTGACGGCCACATGATGCCACGGTACAACTTGCGTTCCATAATTTGGAAACGCTGATGACTCGTGCCATCTTCACTCATCGCATGATAAACATATAAACGTGGCAGGTAGAACAATGCCGCGAACCAACAAACGACTGCAATAATATGTAATGCTTTTACCCACAAGAAAGCATCAGAAGGAGCATCCATCCATTCACCCTTTTAAAGGGCAGTGTGGCAGAAGTTGATCATCCATGGCTGAATGATCAACACTTCTTAGCTTAGCCTTCCTATTTTTTGAAAACAAGAAGACAGGCATTTACACCGCCAAAACCGAAACTGTTACTCATCACAGTATTCAATTTTGCATCACGTTTTTCAAGTACGATATCAAATCGTTTTGCGCCTTCATCCAGTTCAGTCACGTTGATGTTTGGTGCAATAAAGTCATTTTTTCATCATCAATACTGAATAAATCACTCATATAGGCATACGATACGGATACAGTCCATTCAGTTTCGCTGACTGTAAGCGTCATGTGTTCACAGCTCATTAGCCATTGCGTAGTGATCCTGAAAACAGCCAGTTTTTACGTCCCATGCATGGGTATTTGTAGTCATGAATTAAGTCCCCATTTATTTTTAAGTGGGAACTTAATTAAGGCTTATCGGATAGCTTGGTAAAGTGTGTTCACTAGAGAGGTTGCTACAATCCTTTTTGGGGAAAGAATTAGTTCATTAGAAAGTGATGATTCAGTGGAATGAGCTTAGATAGTGGCAGTCCGAACCGATTAGGTATCTAAATTAGGAAGGAATTGTTTTATATAATACTTAAAAATAGATTATATTATTCTTAATTAAATAAGATAAGCAAAATACAGATGCAAACATTTTTATTAGGAAAGAGGGCTCTTTCCGTTCTTGTAGTGCTTATTACATTAATCTTATTTTTGGTTTATGTCCTATTGCGTACAGGACCTTTTGCACCTGTCAAGGTCACTCTGATACAAGTTCAGTATAAATCCATTCAGCCTAGTCTATTTGGTATAGCGACTGTTGAAGCTCGTCATAATTACAAGATTGGTCCCACAACGGCAGGTCGTCTTAAAAACCTTCGAGTCGATATAGGAGATGCTGTACAAGCTGGACAACTTTTAGGGGGAATGGATCCCGTTGATTTAGAAGAAAAAATACTTGCGCAACGTGCCATTATCCAAAAAATCATCTCTCAGCAACAAGATATTCAAATTCGTCAAAAGTTTGCACAGCAACAAGTTCAACGCTATCAGCAACTCACCAAAATCAATGCCACCAGTCAAGAGTCACTCGCCATTAAGCAGCAGGAACTTGATCTTGCTACAACGGCACTTGGCTCAATGCAGCAAGAACTTAATAAAGCCCGTGCAGACCTCAATACACTACAAGCCCAGCGCGACAATTTAAATTTAATGGCAACAGCACCAGGTATAGTCACAGCCCGTTATGCAGAACCTGGCTCTACTGTAGTTGCAGGGCAAACCGTATTGGAAATTGTAGACCCGAAGTCTATTTGGTTGAATACACGCTTCGATCAATCTAGTGCGATTGGCTTAGCCTCAGGTTTACCTGCGCAAATTCATTTACGCTCGCGTCAAAGTAGCACACTTTCAGGTCAAATCTTATGGGTAGAGCCTCGTGCAGATGCTATTACCGAAGAAATCTTAGCCAAAGTAGTCTTTAGTCAACAACCTAACCCTCTACCCCCTTTAGGCGAATTAGCAGAAGTGACAATTAAACTAGCACCACTGTCTCGCAGCCTTGCTATTCCAAATGCTGCTATTCACCGCATCAATAACCAAGTCGGTGTCTGGAAAGTGACAGATCAAAAACTACAATTTATTGACATTAAACTAGGTCGCTCTAATTTAGAGGGTGATGTTCAAGTACTCGATGGTCTATCAGAAAATGATCAAATCGTTTTATATAGTGAAAAACCACTTAATGCGAAAAACCGTTTGCATATTGTAAAAAATCTTGCAGGAACATCTGAATGATTAGCTTAGCCGGTCGGGATATATTCCAGTCATGGGGTAAGTTTGTTTTTACTGGTTTTGGACTTGGCTTGTTGATCGGCGTGACTCTAATTATGGCGGGTGTCTACCGTGGTATGGTGGATGATGCCAAAGCATTATTGAATAACAGTGGAGCCGACCTTTGGGTTGTGCAACAAGATACGCTTGGTCCATATGCCGAATCCTCTAGTGTGCGTGATGATTTATATCGTAGTATCAGGAACATACCTGGTGTGGCACATGCCTCAAATATTACTTATCTGACCACACAAGTTCATTACAAAGATAAAGATATCCGTGCGATGGTGGTTGGAATCCATACAGGTGAACATGCCTGGAATAATTTAGGCTGGCCACCTTACCTTTTAGCGGGACGTCAATTGACTCGAGGGCACTATGAAGCTGTTGTAGACATCACTTCAGGACTTAAATTAGGTGATCGCATCAAAATCCGTCGTAATTATTTTACTGTAGTAGGATTGACTCGACGAATGGTGTCATCAGGTGGTGACCCGATGATTTTTATTCCGATTAAAGATGCACAACAAGCCCAATTTCAAAAAGATAATGCGGCAATTTTACAAGACCGCCGACGTACCGCACAAAATCCAATTTACAATCGGCCTGCTTATCCAGATTTATTAGACAGTGTTCTGAGTGCTCAAACCAGCAATCGTTATGTAAATGCAATTTTAGTCCGTCTTAAAACTGGTACTTCCGCAGAAGATACTGCTGCACACATCCAACGTTGGCAGCAACTGACTGTCTACACGCGTCTTCAAATGGAACATATTTTAATTAGCAAGATGATTGCAACGTCAGCAAGGCAGATTGCGATGTTTTTAGTAATTTTGGCTTTGGTGAGTGCGGCAATTGTGGCATTTATTATTTATACACTCACCATGGATAAAATTCGAGAAATTGCAGTTTTGAAACTAATTGGAACACGCAACCGAACGATTGCCTGGATGATCTTACAGCAAGCTCTCTCACTTGGTCTAATTGGATTTACTATAGGTAAAATCACCTCAACCTTTGCTGCGCCATATTTTCCAAAGTATGTATTATTGATTCCTCAGGATTCTATTCTTGGATTTATTGCTGTGATGTTGATTTGTATGTTGGCAAGTCTAGTAGCTATTCGTATGGCATTACGTATTGATCCAGCCGAAGCAATTGGAGGATAACACATGACCCACGGAATTTTAATTGAGGGTTTAAAAAAACGTTTTGGGCAAGGTGATAATGCTTTTTATGCATTAAAAGATGTCAATATGTGGGTGGATCCAGGAGAAGTTGTTGGACTGATTGGTCCGTCAGGTTCAGGTAAAAGTACCTTATTAAAATGTTTAGGCGCTGTGATTGATCCCACTGAAGGACGTATGACTTTAGGGAATGAAGTGATTTTTGATCAACACTGGTTAGTAAAAGATTTAAATGCATTACGACGTGACAAAATTGGTTTTATGTTCCAAACACCTTATTTGATTCCTTTTTTGAATGTTTTAGATAATGTTGCGCTATTACCTATGCTGGCAGGTGTTCCTAATAACATAGCACGTGCAAGTGCTTTAGAAATTTTAACGGCTTTAGATGTTCAGCATCGTATTCATGCCATGCCTGGGCAATTATCAGGTGGTGAACAACAACGTGTAGCTATTGCACGCGGCTTGATTAATAAGCCACCTGTCATTTTGGCAGATGAGCCAACGGCACCTTTAGACAGCGTTCGTGCCATGACTGTAATTCGTTTGTTGCACGAAATGGCGGAAAAATTTCAAACAGCAATTATTGTTGTTACACATGACGATAAAATTATTCCGACTTTCCAGCGACTGTATCATATTCGTGAGGGAATAACGTATGAAGAAAAAGGAGAAGGTCGTAGTTTCTAAAAGCTTAGAAATTTAAAGTATTTTATCTAGTTGATAGATTTAGATTAATAGCTTAATTTTTTCAATAAGCTGAATAAATTTTCTTTTTATTGCGTTGTTTTAAGTGGTATTCATCTGCTTTGGATAAACGAATAGTTTTTATATTTTTACGATGATATGTAATTGAACCAAATGTCTTGATTCCTCAAATTTGATTTTTAATTCTTGACTTGATATATCCACGAACAGCATAGAATTTTGTTTTTAAGCCTTCTACCAAATGCTCAATCATTTTAATGTCTGCTGTATGTTCATTAGGTAAAGCTGTACTGACAATCTTGCCTGACTGACTCATGATTAAATGCAGCTTACAGCCAAAGAACTAGTCCATTGAGCTTTTACCGCGTGTTGCAATGGTAGATATTTATACCGTTGAATACGCTGATTTTTGCATACAGGCAGCGTAGTCGATCGATCCATAAATAATAATTGCTCTGATAATCTTTCATCAAGGCAAAATGTAAAGCATACAGTGCCAATCGATGTGCTCTGATGAGATAAACTATCCGTTGTTAACAAGGTAAATATCTAAAGAGTTGACCGTGATTTTGCTTTAATGAAAAGAATAAAGCTTTGAGATTATGGAAATACGAAAATTTATACTAAATGGCAATAAACACGATTTACGAAACTTTTAATTGAGAGGATCGTATTTTAAAAATTGCCAATAAGTTACTTCGATTTTTGAAAAAAAGTCATCAATCATGCAGAAGAAATATGTAAAATCAAACATGGTCGCTGAAAGCGTAGGTTGTGTGGTAACTCCCTAATAGTATGTAGCCACCTTTTTTTTCAAGCCAATTTCTTATCTACGATTCAGGTTATATTGATTTAAAAAGAGTATAAATCCTATGAAATTTATTAAAAACTTGTGCTTGTCTTTTCTGCTGTTTTTTTCAAGTTTATCGATTGCAGTAGCAGAAACAACAAAAGATCCATTATTTGTATTGCTTACCAGTAATGATGCTCATCGTACAAAGATGGCCATCGGCATGAGTAATAATCAATTCCAAAAAGGGCATCCCTTGACTGTATATTTAGTCGATCAAGGGGTTATGCTTGCTTCTAGCCGCTTTGAACATAGATATGCAGAGCATCAGGCCATGCTGAAAAATATAATGGTCAATGGTGGACAAGTCTTTATCTGTAAAATGTGTATGGATCAATATGGTGTTAAAGAGGGTGATCTTATCAAAGGTTTAAAATATGCGAATCCTGATGATATGGGGGAAGCAATTTTTCAACCTGGTACCAAAACTCTATCATGGTGATTTAATCAGATTTCTTATAACAAAGTATAATAAAACCTATTAAATCCACGTGACGTTACTCAGAGAACTATAAAGCTACAGCCGTGAAATTTCAGGGTTGTAGCTTTGTAGAAATACCACAACTTTTCGCAACAAGAATAGCATTCGGTATTCCTGCTAATAGCTCAGGAAGAGAAGAATTTCATTTGGATGGTCTGCTTTTAGATGGAATATGCATTTTCAATTGCTTAACCATTAAATAAAAAGTTGACAATGAGATACCCCAATGTATCGCTTTGAACTAAGGATCAGAAAGAAGATTGCTTTTTGATTTATGAAAGAAGTTTAATAATATTAGACAATAATGAGAATACTTATTATATTATAAATATATAAACTATATTGATATCTACTTCAAAAGGATATTATGAAAACCCCAAACCAGCTAATAGCTGAAACTAAAAATAAGGTTATTGAAATAAAAGTCGAGAAGCTCTACGAGAAATATTTAGAATATCCTGACTTAATTTTAATAGACGTTCGTGAACCTGAAGAATACAAAACTGTAGCTATTGATCGAGCTGTAAATTTTCCACGAGGGATGCTGGAAATGAAAATAGCCCAACATCCCCTAGTGAATCACCATTGCGAAATTGAACATTCTTTACAGGAACTATCAGAAAAAGATATTTATTTAATCTGTGGTACAGGAGCTCGTTCAGCTCTATCAATTCAAGCACTTCAAAATATGGGATTTGAAAAACTCTATTCTGTAGAAGGTGGTATGCAAGCTTGGATTGATGCAGGTTATCCAACCATTTCTTATTTAAATTAATTCCCCCCTAAGGAGACTGTAAATGTCGAACCTAGATGAAGTTGTAACATTTCCACAATTAAATAAGCCAGCACCAAATTTCAATGCCAAAACTACTCATGGTATGAAAAGTTTAGAAGATTACAAGGGAAAATGGTTAGTTCTTTTCTCACATCCAGCTGACTTTACACCTGTTTGTACTACTGAATTTATGGGTTTTGCAACTCGCGCTGAGCAATTCGCTGAACTGAACTGTGAACTATTAGGTTTATCAATTGATAGTGTACATTCACATATTGCTTGGGCACGTAGTATTGAAGAAAATTTTGGCATTAAAATCCCATTCCCAATTATTGCTGATCTTTCAATGGAAGTTGCCAAAGCTTATGGCATGATCCAACCAGGTGCTAGTGACACAGCAGCTGTTCGTGCGACTTTTATTATCGATCCTGAAGGTATCTTACGTGCAATGGTTTATTACCCTATGAGTAATGGACGTAGTATTGATGAGTTTCTTCGTGTACTTAAAGCATTACAGACTTCTGATGAATACAAAGTTGCTACACCTGAAAATTGGCAACCGGGCCAAGAAGTGATTGTGCCACCACCAGTAACAATGGAAGCTGCTGATACACGTAAATCTGAAGGCTACAACTATGTAGATTGGTACTACAGCACTAAATCACTATAATTTGAAATTAGTTCTTTACTCCAAATTATAGTAATAAAAATATGAGGCAGTTAGCCTCATATTTTTATTTATCATCTGACAAAATTTATTCTAAAAGACTTCTTAACATCCATGCAGTTTTCTCATGAATATCTAATCGTTGTGTGAGTACATCTGCTGTTGGCTGGTCATTCGCCTCATCCACAACATCAAATATACTTCTTGCAGTTCTCGCAACTGCTTCATGTGCATTAACCAGTAACTGAATCATTTCATTTGCTTTAGGAACACTTTCTACTTCCTTGATTGAAGCTAATTTTACAAATTGCTTATAAGTACCTGGTGCAGGAAAACCTAAAGCACGGATACGCTCAGCAATTACATCTAGTGTATTCCACTGTTCAGTATATTGGTCCATGAACATGTTGTGCAGGCTGTTAAACTGTGGTCCGGTGACATTCCAGTGAAAATTATGAGTCATCAAATATAAAGTGTAACTATCAGCGAGTAATCGGGATAACCCTTCGACAATTTTTACGCGATTATCTTGAGAGATACCAATATCAATTGCTGCCATTTTGGCTTGTTTTTTTTGGCTGCCCATAATCAAATTCCTGATGTTTTGAAATGTAATTAGATGAACATAACATTGTTAGATTGAATAGCCACCGATTTTGTAGACACTTTTTAGTTAGATATTGGACTGCCACCACTCTCCTAGACAAATATCGTCTATTCTTTTTGCATAGGAGAGAACATTATGAGTGGACAACGATACACCCCAGAATTT
>NZ_WXXM01000018.1:0-64534 GCF_011319235.1 Acinetobacter sp. SA01 | reverse complement strand
TCCCTTCCCGAACTCAGAAGTGAAACCTCTTAGCGCTGATGGTAGTGTGGGATTACCCATGTGAGAGTAAGTCATCGCCAGCTCATTATTCCTAAAAAGCCCCTGCATAAAGCAGGGGCTTTTTTATGTGAGGGATTGATTTAGGTAATATTAATGCTGCAAAAAGCCTAAAGCTTTTTGCAGTGAATTGTAAGCAGGATCGATTGATAGTCTTATCAAAAAATTATTAAAGGTATTTACTGAATATTAAACTTTTATAATCGCCTTAATTGTCTTCGAGCATGTTTTAAAGCGCTTCTTAGTCCTTCTTCTATAGTTGGATGATAGAATGGCTTATCTAAAATTTCATCCACAGTTAAATTCTCAGAAATCATCCATGCCAGTAAATGAGCTATATGTTCTGCAGCTTCTACAAATAATTCTGCCCCTAATATCTTGCGTGAAGATTGATGAATATACACTTCGATCGCACCACTGTTTTTAGCGAGTGCTAAAGCACGGCCTTGTTTTTCATAAGAAACCATACCTGTAATAAATTCAATTTTTGCATCGCTGAGTTGTTTGAAACTTTGCCCTACGGTTGCCATTTCTGGTGCGCTAAATACGATTGCTAAAGGTGTAAGTGTCTTTAAGTTTTTAATTTCAGGATAGTTTAAACAGTTATGTACAGCTTGACGTCCCTCATGTGCTGCTTCATGTTGAATAGGGGTGTTGCTATGTGCATCACCGACAATGAAAATGGGGTAATCTCCAAGCTGTTTGGTTTTATCGTTAACAGGAAGTGTTCTAGGATCAGTATATGAGTGATCGATATTATTTAATAGTAGAGTATCTAAATAACTTTTTCGGCCTGTTGCAACTAGGAGATATTCCACATCAAGTTGTTGAACTTGATTATTTTCATTGAAGTTAATTGTAACTCCTTGCGTATTAAGCTGGACTGTAGTCGGTAATGTTTCGAATTTAATATTTAAATTTTTACTGATTTCATCTTGCACTAATTTCTGCAAAGCTGGGCTGCTTAGGGAGCCAACTTTACGGCTACGTGCAAAAACAGTGGTCTTGACCCCTAATCTTTGCATGGCTTGTGCAAGTTCGATAGCGATGACTCCACTACCGATGACTGCCAAAGACTGCGGTAATTTTTCTAGTTCAAAAATCTGGTCTGAAGTGATGAGTTGGTCACCGAGCTGTTCTTTCCATTGAGGATCAAAGGTTGGGGTAGAGCCTACTGCAACTATAAAACTTTTAGCCTGATATTTCTGACCATTCACAGTAATTGTATTTTGATTAATGAACTGTGCCTGTCCTGATATTTTATGTTTTGTTGTCCAGCTATTTACATCTTTGAGTATTGCATTTGTAAAATGATCTCTAAGCATTCGCACATGTTGCATGATTTGAGATGTATCAATTTTTGAGGTGATAGATAGACCTACTTTCTCCGCAGTTTGGATATCATGCATACGGTTAGCAGCAGAAATAAGAACTTTACTTGGCATACAGCCGACACGAGCACAGGTTGTATCCCATGTTCCATCATTAACAATAAGAATGTCTTGGGTGTATTTAACGGCTTCTTTATAAGCAGCAATTCCGGCTGTGCCTGCACCGATAATAATCAGGTCATACATTGTGATATTGCCCTCATTTTTTATATTTTCTAGGCTACCATACTAAAACATTTCCAATGCTTTTGTTTACATAAAGCACTAACTATGATTACATATCGAGCAATAATGAATTAATAACAATCTCATATTTGTGAGGGTTTCGGGGTTTATCAATGACTAACAATATTAGTTTAAAATTATCTGCTGTTGCTTTGGCTGTTTTACTTGCAAGTTGTGGCGGTGGGGGGGGGTATTATGGAGATAGTTCTAGCAATAATTCCAGTTCAAATGGTATTCAGCAACCACAATTATCTGCTCTTAACATAACTAATGTAGAGTTATTTGATACTAATAATATTAAAACAAATATTGTAACAAGTGCAGGTGCTATGGCTGCCATTAAAGTTACTGATGAAAATGGAAAACCTATCAGTGGTGCATTAGTTACTTTTACCAGTGACAATCTAATTTTTGGAACGGCTAATGGTGCAGTAATTAGTAATGCTGATGGGATGGCAAATATATCTGTGAAACCCAAAGATGAAACACTTACAGGAAGTTATAAAATTTCTGCAAGTGCTGAATTTAATGGAAAAACGGCTCAAACAAGCGATACATATTTTTCAATTGCACCAATTCAAACAATATTTGAGGAGTTAAAAGCTTCCTCAAGCATCATTGATGCAGGTAGTTCAACAAATATCAGTTTAATTACAAAAGATCCTGATACAAATACTGTTCAAAATAATGTAAAAGTAGATTTCTCAGCTACCTGTGGTACTTTTGATTCAGCATCTGTTTTATCAGCTAATCAAGGTAACGTTATCACTACTTATAATGCTATTGATGCTGGTGGTAAACTTTGTAGTGGACCTGTGACTGTTTATGCAAAAACCAATAATGGTGTAACTAGTGGATCTTTGAATTTAACGGTTAATGCTGCAAAAGCAAATTCATTAGTATATAGCTCTGGTGAAGTCAAATTAGGAGCGCTAAATAGTGGTTCAGCTTCATCTGGACAGATTGAATTTACTGTTTATTCAGATAAAGTACCTGCTCCTGATCAAGATGTGCGTGTAGAAATTATTAATGCACCTTCAGATTTAAGCTTTGTAAATCTTAATAATCGTAGTAGTGCTATTCTTAAAACCAACTCATCAGGAAAACTTGTTGTTAATATTTATCCAGGAAGTATTCCAGGTCCAGTTGAAATTAAAGCAACTTTGCTATCTGATACCTCAATTTATGCATTAACAAAAGATGTTTCTGTAGCAACAGGTCGTGTAACTCAAAATGGTTTGAGCCTCTCAGTTGACAAGAATGCATTACAGTGGGATGTTGATGGTGATAAAGCCACAATTGTTGCACGTTTACGAGATCGGGTAGGTAATAAGGTTCCAGATGGAACTGTTGTGAGTTTTATTTCAGAAGGGGGTAGCATTACTCCTAATTGTGCTACTTCTAATGGTGAATGTTCTGTTGTATTACAAACACAAAATCCACGGCCAATAGATAATCGTGTAACTGTACTGGCGTTTGTAGAAGGTGATAAAGCCTATATCGATAAAGACTCTGATAATCGTTATACAGCTGGAATAGATGTACTTACTAGTAATATTGGTGATTTCTTCCGTGATGATAATGAGAACAATATTTTTGAGGCAGCTTTAGGGGAATTTCTTTATAAACGTGGTGCAATAGGTAATACTTGTGCGCCGAGTACATTGGTTCAGCCAAATATTGCGGGTACATGTGATACTGGTCTAGAAGCAGTTATTCGTCAACAATTAATCTTTGCATTCAGTTTAGATACACCAACAGTATCTAATGAAAGTATTATTGATAAGTCTTCTTTTTCATTTAAGTTATTTGGTAATAGTGCACAATCAGTACCAATGCCATCTGGGACGACTGTAAGTGTAGTAGCGGAAGATAATACCAAAGATAATAGTAAATCCTGCAATGCTACATTATGGAGTGGTAATTCGACAGTAGCATCCGTGTTTAATATGTTAAGCCCAACTAGTTTTATTAATAGTCCACAAGTCAACTACAATTATCGCTTAAAAGATTGTGATACGAATGATAGTCTAATTTTGACAGTTACCGCACCTAATGGTCAGATTAATAAGAAAGAATATATTATTAAATAAGAATAAAAAAACAGCGCTTCGGCGCTGTTTTTATTTAAAGTATATTAAATAGAAGTGCCTACACTCACCCCAACCGTAGGCCGAACATTCATTGAGCTACATCCCCCAATGACACATGAAATAAGCAGTAGAACAATAATTTTATTCATTAAACATAATCCTAATTTTTACTTTATTAAATAATAGGGAAGAGCATGGCTACTTTAACCTGTCACTAATATCAGTTTTAGAAGTTGATTATCATATTTTAAAAATTTAACGATGTATGTTTTAAAAATTTTACTATCAGTACTGGGGGAATAACACTGCTAAGCTATTGTTCAGTAATATGTCTGAGTGGATTGAATTAAGCTAAATAGCCTCGTCACTAATTAGAACGAGGTAAGTGATGGTAGACTTAAAATTTTAAAATAATTTAAATTTATCGGTTGTCATTTGACCTTTAATACGGACAGAAAAGCTTAAATTACAGATTGAATCAATAATTTATATGAATAACTGAATATTAAAGGTCAAAATGAAATTAAAAAAGCACGATCAGTAACGTGCTTAATCATCCAATAAATCCATCTGTTTTGCCAGCTGGTATAAGTTATTTGAGCGATTGCCAGTACGGCAGAACATCAATACCGGTTTTGGCAGCTCATTAAAGTGATTGGCAAATGTACGCACATCAACTTCAGTAATCTGACCTGCAACTACGGGTTGGAACACGTAGTCTAAACCTGCATTGCGTGCAGCTTCTTCAATTTGCACGCTGGTAGGTTGCTCTGGGCCACCTTCCATATCTGGACGATTGTTGATAATTGATTTAAACCCTTTTTCAACAATTTGCGTTACCTGTTCTGGGCTAATTTGACCCGCAAAGCCGACATTTTCGCTCATTTTGTCACTCCATAATGTGCTCAATAGATATATGCTTTATGATAGCATTAAGCTGAAACCAGAGCTTAATCTGTTGAAATTTTTATAAGCGATTACAATCATAAAATAACGCACCGGAGCGCGTATGCATTCCTATACGGTTGAACCACTCTATGTAAATAGTGGGCACGAGGTCATTGCTGCGGATTTTTATCGTCCCAAAACTGAACATAAACCTGCTGTCATCATTATGGCGCATGGTTTGGCTGCTTTACGTCAATTTAAACTGGTGCAATATGCCAAGCGTTTTGCCGAAGCTGGTTATGCCGTAGTACTGTTTGATTATCGTTATTGGGGCGGAAGCACCGGCCGTCCACGTGAGCTGGTCTCGATTCAATCCCAGTTAGAAGATTGGCGCACCATGATTGCCCATGTGATAGAGCGAAAATCGATTGATTCCAGGCGCATTGTACTTTGGGGAACGTCTTTAAGCGGTGGTTATGTTCTAGATTTGGCGGCACAATTAAAAAATGTTCAGGCAATAATGGTGCAAGTGCCATTTGTCGATGGTACAGAAAGTGCCAAGCTTTATCCTTTACAACAATTGCCGACAGCCCTGAAAATATCCAGTCAGGACTATATGGGTGCGAAGGTAGGAATGTCTCCGAAGACATTGCCCGTTGTGAGCAAAAAGGGTTTATGCTTTATGCCTACAGCAGATAGTTATGAGGGATATCTATCTATTGTTCATCCTGATTATTATTGGAGTGGTGAGATTCCTGCACGAGTCTTTTTCAACCTGATCCGTTATCGTCCTATTCAGTATGTGCGTAAAATCAGTGTACCCGTTTTATTTATTGCCTCTAAGCAGGATAGCCAGATTCCAATTGAATCTAGCCGTGAAACAGCGACCAATATCGCACCTTATGTACAATACCATGAATGGGATATGCAACACTTTGATATCTATCATGGTCAATGGTTTGAAAAAGCCATATCAACTCAATTAGAATTTTTACACCAACATATTGGAGTGAGCTAAATGATTATTGTATGTCCTGCATGTGGTGCCAGAAACCGAGTACCCGAAGATAAACTGGAAGCACATCCAAACTGTGGTCAGTGTCAACATGCGCTTATTCCTCTGGCTCCAATAGAGTTGAATGAGCACAATTTCAGCAACTTTATTACCCATAGTGAACTGCCTGTGCTGATTGACTTGTGGGCGGAATGGTGCGGTCCTTGCAAGATGATGGCACCTCATTTTGAACAAGTGGCAAAACAAAATCCGCGAGTGATTTTTGCTAAAATCAATACCGAAGAATCACCTCGACTCAGTGGTGCATTTAATGTGCGTAGTATTCCTACATTGGTTTTGATGAATAAAACTAATGAAATTGGTAGAATAAGCGGCGCGCTACGATCTACAGAGCTACAACAGTGGCTGGATCAACATTTAAATGCCAATACTGGGAGTTAACGTGTCAGATACTCATGTAAAACCGGAAGGAACGCTTTCCCTTCAAACAATTGCAATGCCGGCAGATACCAACTGGAGTGGTGATGTCTTTGGTGGGTGGATCGTTTCACAAATGGACTTGGCAGGTGCAATTCATGCAGAGCGTTTTAGTAAAGGACGCTGTGCAACCATTTCAATTAATCAGATGACTTTTTTGGTTCCAGTCAAAGTCGGTGATGTGATTAGTTGTTATACCAAAATTTTAAAAGTGGGTAATACCTCAATTCAAATGCAAATTGAAGTATGGGACAGTCATGACAGTTCCCGTGAACCTACTCGTGTAACCGAAGGCGTATTTACTTTTGTCGCTGTGGATGTAAAAGGGGCCAAGCGTCAGATTCCGGATGAGGTCAAACAAAAATATTTAGCTTCCCAGCAAGATAAATAATTCCAACCGTAAAAAAACCCAATCAAGATTGGGTTTTTTTATTGCCTAAATTTGGTCGTTTTAACTGAAGCTTATGAGATACAAGCTATTTTTTTAATTGGGATTTGGCAATCCATGCCCACAGCATTTCACATTGAATCGGTTCTTCACCAGATTCATCCGTTACCTGAACTTTAACCAGCGTTTCACCTTTTTCAGTGTTTTGCATTAATTTCTGCTGCTCATCCGTTAAGGTTGCGGTGGCAATCATTGCACCTTGGGTTGGACGTTTAAAATCAACTTTTAAGCTTTTGATTAATACAATGCAGGAGTCCGGAACATTCATGCCGGTGACAAAACCTGTGGCAGTTTCCGCAATCAGTGCCATGGCACAGGCATGAACCTGACCAATATGGTTTTGCATGGCACGGTGGTTTTCAATCTTGACCACTACTTTGCTGTGGCTGACTTCAAGGTAGTGGATTTGCGCACTACCCACCATCGGCACGACCCGACCAAACACTTTGCTCCACAGTCTATTGCGGATAGCTTTAGGTAATTTAGCAGTAGCTTTTACCAGTTTCGATAAGCGATTGGTCGGTGTCATGGAAGTCCTCGACGTGTTATGGCAGCAATGCCTTAGTCTTTAAAGTTGTTAAACTGCAAAGGCACACCAAATTGTTGTTCTTTTAAAAATGCCATCACTTGTTGCAAGGTATCGCGTTTTTTATCCGTCACACGAATTTTGTCGCCTTGAATAGATGATTGCACTTTCACGCCACTTTCTTTAATGGCTTTATTAATTTTTTTTGCGGTATCAGAGTCAAGACCATCTTTAAGCTTGATTACCTGAATCACGTTTTTGCCAGAAGCGGTCATTTTTTGCGGATCAAGCGCCTGAATATCCACTTTACGTTTGAAGAAATGATTTTCCAGCATGCTGTAGACTTGTTCACATTGGAAATCACTTTCAGTCGAAATCTTGATTTCCTTGTTTTTTTCATTCAGTTCAATAGAAACGTCTTGTCCGCGGAAGTCAAAACGGGTTGCAATCTCTTTTTGCGTGTTTTGAACAGCATGATTTACTTCAAAAATTTCTAATTCAGATACAATATCGAAAGAAGGCATGGTTTAGACCTTTACAAAGGGAAAGAATATCTGAGATGCTAGGGATGTTTTCTTCATTTGCCAAGTGTTGTTTTACATCAAAGGAGTGCGCAATGATCCGTAAACAAGAAATTACAACATTTGAGTTCCCAGAAAATGCAATTATCTGGGATGTTCGTGATACAAAAGCCTTTGCTGAAGGTCATGTGAAAGGTGCTGTTAACCAGCCCATTAATGGCTTAAGTGCAGACAGCTTAACTCAGGTGGAGTCGGATCAGCCTATTTACATTTTATGCGGTGGTGGCAGTAAAGCGCCACGTGCGGCTGAAAAGTTGGAAAGCTTGGATAGCTCACGTGAATATGTGGTGTTAATGGGTGGTACGCGTGCAGCACGCGATGCTGGCTTAGCACTGGAGCAGGGTGCATAATTTGCAGCTGCAAAAAAAGAAGCGCCGAAAGGCGCTTTTTTATTGGCAATGATTGAATAAAAGAATGCTCTCCCTAACCCTTACTTGTACAGAATTTTAAAAGTAGTGCTTTAGAATCTGCTTAGCAGAAGGGAATGCCCCCCTTTTTTAAAGGCTGGAGGATTAGACCTGAGGCTTAAAATATGGTTTCTTGGCTTTTACTTTCTTCTGAAACCGTGTCGCGTTCAATTTTTTGACCAAGTTTGCAGGCACAGGGCAGGCTTCCCCTAAGATTTGCGCTGCTAACATTTCACTGCACAGTGGCGCAAATAAAAAGCCTTTCGAACCTAGGCCAGCAAAGCTATAAATTTCCTCATTCGCTTTCATTTTGCCGAGTAGAGGAAAATAGTCCTGACTCTGTGCACGTACTGAAGCACGACCTTGCCAAGTATGCACATCGTTTAATGATTGTGCATAAGTTGGAAATACACTGTGGATAAGATCGTAGTTATGTACATGATCTTCCAACAGAATTTCAGCATCATCCCGGTTTGGATAGAAGGATGCGCCGAGGATTAAATGCTCATCGTCGAGCTGCATACAGTAACCACCGTAGCTGTATGCCGTGTCTTGGCTAAGGGGATGATTTTTATTGTTTACCCAACTGACTTGTCCACGAATCGGTTTGAGTATTGGGAAATTTTCAAAGAATTGTGCTGTTTCACGTGCAGTACACACAATTACATGATCAAACTCACCTAATAAATTTTCTTCGGTAAAGAGTTTAACTTTGTCATGTTGTTGGATGCTCGTGATTTTGGATTGCTGATAATCAATCTGAGCATCTGCCAAAATTTCATCACGCAGTTGATGCGGTGAAACAGCACCTGCTTCGAGTAAGTTTAGGCTCGGAAAATCAGTTTCAATCTCTTGTTGATCGGCTGCTTGTATCGCAACAATCCCTGCCGGATATTCATCGGCCAAACCTAATAAGATTTCAGGATTTTTCAGTGCTAACTGGCTGACCTGCATCGGACGGAAGGCTTTAAATTTCACATAATGATTTAATGCATGCTGCCAGGCTAAAGTCATTAAATGATCTGAACTTTGTTCAATCGGACATAGTTTCGGATTGAGCAAGGCCAAAGGATTGCCAGACCCACCAGAAAGAGGTGCTATTTGGTCATAGATTGTCACTTGATGGCCACGCTGAGCAAATGCCCAGGCACAGCTTAAACCTGCGATTCCTGCGCCAATAATCGCAATCTGGCGCTGTTTAAAAATCGCAGTGCTTAGTTCAGTTTGTTTTTCAGTGGAATTTAAATCATTGCAAGATTCAACCTGATCTTCAGGCGCATTCCAGATGGCTTTAAGCATTTCCCGTTTATGTCCAAAACCGCGCGGACGGGAAATTGAAATGCCATGATTTTTCAGACCACGTTTCAGTACACCAGCCACACTGAATGAAGCAAAAGTGCTGCCGAAATCTGATAAACGCACGATGTTGTTGAGAACGTTTTCTTCCCACATATCCGGATTGCAGGAAGGAGCAAAGCCATCTAAAAACCATGCGTTGACTACTGCTGTTTTTTCCATCACGGGAAAAATATCATGGGCATCGCCTAGCCATAAATCCAGGCTAAAACGCTCATCTGGAAAGGATAAACGATGACAGCCTGCTATCGGCATTGGGTACTGTGCAATCAGTTGATCAGCTAAAGGTTTTAGTTCAGGCCATGCATTTAAGGCACGAATCAGATCATCTTTGGATAAGGGAAACTTTTCTACAGAAATGGCATGCAGATGGCTATGATTGTCCGGACGAATCTGTTGCCAAAGCTGCCATAAGGCCAGAATATTTAAGCCAGTACCGAAACCGGTTTCACCAACACAGAAATATTCAAAATCATTCAGCTTTGCCAGGCGGGCCGATAAATCGTTGCCGTTTAAAAACACATGCCGTGTTTCAAGCAGGCCATTATCTTTAGAGAAATAGACATCGCCAAACTGTTTGGAAACGGGAACCTCAATGCCATCGACGTGTTGCCAATCCAGATCGGCAGTTTGAATAGGATGAGACAAACCTAAATAACCTTTAAATCAAGCTGTAAAACTAAATGAAGCAGTAAACATCGTCATCACCACTGACGACGACGTTTGGTATAGACATAACTGGCAATCAGGAAGCCCAACAACACGCCGACGGCAATCGTCGCTGCGCCGTATAAAAACATCTGGGCACTACGT
The DNA here is from genome assembly GCF_011319235.1 of Acinetobacter sp. SA01. NCBI lineage: Bacteria > Pseudomonadati > Pseudomonadota > Gammaproteobacteria > Moraxellales > Moraxellaceae > Acinetobacter > Acinetobacter sp. SA01. The sequence continues at coordinate 54,257 of NZ_WXXM01000018.1, read as the reverse complement.
TCGCTTTGCAACACCTGCACCTGAACGCCCAAACTGTCGTTTTTCAATTGCAGTTCCTGGTTTTGTGACAAGGCATCTAAATTGGCTTTTTCCAGTTGCTGTAAACGCGTGGCCTGATCTTTAACTAATGCCTTCACTTTGGCATCTTGCACTGCTTTATTCTTGGCAATTTGTTCTGCAGTCAGAGGTTTAGCCTCCAAGGGTAAACCATTGGCATCCAGCTTGGTAGCAGGAACAGTACCCGGCTTATTTGCAGCTAAAGTTTGTGGGGTGGTTTGTGGTGGAGGTGTTGCAGTCGTTGCTTGAGCAGCAGGGGCTACAGCAGGTGTCGGAGCAGGAGCAGATTCCACCGCCCAAGCTGTTGAACAGATTAAAGAGAAACCCAATAAGCTTGAAACTACAACACGCATGATTTTATCCTTGAGGGAAAGCTTTATTAAAAGGTTTCACATCAATATGAGCATAGACGCCTTCTTTTAAGAAAGGTTCATCTTGTAGCCATGCATCTAGGGATTCTCGGTTTTCAAAGTCAACAATAATCGTGCTGCCATAAAAACCTGCCTGTGGATTGCCGGGATCTTTAGGCATGGCACCTGCCACAATTAAACGACCCTCATCATTTAATTTTTGCAGACGTTCCAAATGCTTTGGACGTGTAGCTAGACGTTTTTCGACTGTACCCTCGTTATCGGTACAGGTTACGACGAATAAAGGCATATTCTTTCTCGATCAGTTGACCTGAATTATGCTTCAGGCGACTTAAAATATTTGCGCAAGACAATAAACTGAACAATGATAAATGAAAACATCACAATCATGTCACCAAATGCGGTAAATTCGCCCCAATATTTTCCGCCAGCAAATAAAAATGCGAAGAAAACATGCAAGAACGACATGAATGCGAACATGCCAGCCCAGGCAAAGTTTAAATTTTTCCAGCCTTGGGCGGTTAAATTAAAGATGGGACCAAATAAACGCTGAATCAGAGGTTTCTTATCTTTGGTAAAATAAGGTGAAAGCAGGAAGGCACCCGCAAAAACGATATTTAAAAGAGCGGCTTTTAAACGGATATAAAAATCATCGCTCAGCATTAAGGTGATACCACCAAAAATGACCGTCATAAACAGCACAATCCATTGCTGTTTATCCAGGCGGAATTTCTGGCTGACAAATAAGATGCCATACACCGCCAGCATTGAGATGATCAGACCTGCGGTAGCCACCAAAATATTATTATTATCAATACCTCCCGCTGAGCCGATCAAATGTAATAGCGGATGCTCGGTATCTTTTGGATCAACAGTTTTATATAAATAAAAGAAAATAATGAGTGGCACAAAGTCTAAAAGTGCTTTCATGTTAGAGTATCTAAATCTGATCAAATAAATGACATAGTATAAGTGATGCAAGGCGTAGATTTACATACACATAGTAATATTTCTGATGGAACTTTGTCTCCAGAACAACTTGTGCATGCAGCCGTGGAAAAAGGCATTCATACCCTTGCGCTGACTGACCACGATAGCATGGATGGCTTAAAATTAGCTGAAAATATTGCACAGGATTTACCATTGAAGATTATTTCCGGTGTGGAAATTTCCAGCCAATGGTCACGTCCGGCAACGAAAAAAAACTATGCTGTACATGTGGTTGCATTGAATATGCAAAATCCAGAACCGTTACTTGCCTTACTGGAGCAGCAAAAACAGATTCGTGCAATTCGTGCCAAACAGATTTGTGATTTGCTAGTTCCGCTGATTGGTGAGGATATTTATGCCGATGTGATTGCCAAAGTGGAGGGTGTTGCAGACCGGATTACCCGAACGCATATTGCTAAAACCCTGGTAGAAAAAGGTTATGTGAATCGAGCCCAACAGGCCTTTGATAAATATATTAAAGAAGGCAAAAAGGCCTATGTGAAATTTGATGGCCTAGGCTTAGAAGAAACCATTCAGGTGATTCATGAGAGTCAGGGTTTCGCCGTGCTGGCGCATCCGACAAAATATGATTTATCAGCAACTAATATCCGTTATCTGATTGAAATTTTTGCCCAGTTTGGTGGTGATGCCGTGGAGCTTCCACCTGCCATTGAGCCGGCTTCAACCCGTCAGATGGTCGATCGGATGATTGAACAGTTTGGGCTTAAGGTATCTGTGGGCAGTGATTTTCATGGTGACAATATGCCGTGGATCAAGCTGGGCAATATTCCGCGCGTTAAGGAAGGACAGGTAGGGGTTTGGGAGAGTTTTGTTTAGTTATTCCTCATTCCCTTACAGAACAATATTCCTCATCCCAAAGGGAAAAGGAGTTCCCTCTCCTATAAGAAGAGGGCTAGAGAGAGGTCATAAATTAAAGCAGATTATTATCTTGTGCCTGAATAGGTGGCGGGGTCGGCTTACCTAAGGTGCTCAATAATTCAATTTCGATGGTGCGTACCAATGAATCTAAGGGCAGATCATTGCTTTGAGTACCAAACGGTTCTTCGATTTCTGAACTTAAAGCATCCAGACCTAGAAAAGTATAAGCCAAAATACCGACCATTAAAGGCGTCGCCAAACCCAAGGTTGAACCCAGGCTAAACGGTAGCATAAAACAGAAAAAGTACACGGTACGATTCAGCAGCACCGAATAGGCAAAAGGCAAAGGGGTGGTGGCAATACGGTCACAACCAGTTTGAACCCGACTCAATTCAGCCACATGCTGGTTCATTTGAGTATAAATAATGTCGGAAATTTCACCTTCTTTCAGCGCCTGCATTAATTCCCATTGAATCAGGCTCAAGGTGTATTGCGGTGCATTGGCCTGCTGGTAAAGCTGGGTTATAGCCTGTTGGCTCATGCCGCTGGTTTCTACTAGTGCCTTAGGATTAGCTGTCTGGTGACGCAAACGGTCACGCAGTACATTGGCAAACACAATCACGTGCTGAATAATGCGTTCACGACGTCCTTGGCTGAGCATGCGACAATCACGGTCAAAATGCCGGGCATTGGCAATCAACATACCCCAAAGTTTACGGGCCTCCCACCAGCGGTCATAACAGGCGGTGTTTTTAAAGCCGAGAAAAATCGAGAGCACCACCCCAATTAAGGTAAAGCCTACCAGTGGAAGTTCCGGAAAATGAAAGTAACCAATATAGGACAGACCGCCAATCACTGAGGAGATCAGCATGACCACACCTAAAGGCGGCAAAACCTTGGGCAGGATGGTTCCGCGCCAGGAAAAGAGCAGCTTGAATACACTAGGTTGATCACGAACAATCATGTTATTAGTATCAGCAAAATTTTTTGTTGATCTTCAGTGTTAGCAGGTCTTTTGTCAATATTTGTCAGCATAATTGTTGCGTTTAAATCAGCCCCAGTTCAGCCAATGAGCAGGTTCCTTTTGGTGACACGATACAATGGTCAATCAGCTTGATTTCCAATAATTGACAGGCCGTTAGAATACGCCGGGTAAGCTCAATGTCGGCATGGGAGGGCTGAGCTATTCCCAAAGGATGATTGTGTGCAATCACGATGCTACTGGCATGTTGATGGATCGCATAGCGCAGCAATTGATTTGTAGAAATTTCACACGAATTAAGCGAACCGTAGAACATTTTTTTAAAGCTAATTTTTCTTAAATGCGCATCAAGGCAAAGTACCGCAAAAACTTCCTGCATTTCACCCAGTAATTCGAATTTCAAAAAATCCAGGAGTATTTTTGAATTGCTTAATTCTATTTTTTCCTGCTGTAAATGGGTGGAAATATAGCGTCGTCCCAATTCCTTCACTGCAATCAGTTGGGCATATTTGCTTATCCCGATACCATGAAACTGGCTTAAATCCTGAAGCTCGGCATCTAAAATAGAGTTCAGCCCACCAAAATGTTGCAATAACAGGCGGGATAGTTCCACGGCAGAATGTTGCTTGGAACCGGAGCGTAAAAAGATGGCCAGCAGTTCCGCATCTGACAGACTGGCAGCACCTTGTTGAATCAGCCTTTCACGTGGACGTTCCTGTTCAGGCCAGTGTTTAATCGATAAATTCATTGTTTTTAGACTTTTTTGTTATTAGTAATGATTATTAACCAAGTTGCCGACTTGGGGATGTCTTTATTTAATGCTATTGTGAGCGCCACTGCAACAGAAAGGTAGCCTGTTCGTGAGCTTCGATTTGAGTGTGATTCCAAATAAAAACATTGTTTTAGCGGTAACTGGTGGTATTGCGGCATATAAAAGTGCCATTTTGGTCCGTCGTTTAAAAGATGCGGGCTTTAATGTCCGTGTGGTGATGACGCAGGGGGCACAAGCTTTTATTACCCCGCTAACATTCCAGGCCTTGTCTGGAAATCCGGTACATACTGAATTACTCAATCCTGAAGCCGAAGCCGGCATGGGCCATATCGAATTGGCGCGTTGGGCTGACTTACTGCTGGTTGCCCCGGCAACTTGTGACACGTTGGCAAAGTTTGCGACAGGTTTGGCTGATGATTTACTCAGTACTTTATATTTGGCAACCAAAGCACCGGTTTGGGTAGCCCCGGCAATGAACCAGCAAATGTGGGCAGCCAAAGCCACACAGCGTAATTTAAATACCCTGGTCGAAGATGGCGTGCATGTGATTATGCCGGATGCCGGATCACAGGCCTGTGGCGATGTCGGTTTGGGACGTATGCCTGCACCGGAAGATTTAGCGCGACAAGTCACCGAATACTTCCACAAGGCGCAGCGTGCGATTGCAGAAAAGTTTGGCATGCTGGCCGGTAAACATGTAGTGATCACAGCAGGACCTACACGTGAAGCGATTGATCCGGTCCGTTATATTTCTAACCATAGTACCGGCAAGATGGGCTTTGCCCTTGCTGCGGCCTGTTATGCAGCTGGTGCTAAAGTCACTTTAATTGCAGGACCGGTCAGTCTGGATACCCCAAATGGTGTGCGCCGTATTAATGTACAGTCTGCAATGCAGATGCTGGAACATAGTATGGATCAGTTGGATAAAGGTTGTGACATCTTTATTGCCACGGCTGCGGTGGCGGATTACCGCGTGGCAGAAGTTGCCGAGCATAAAATCAAGAAAGCTGGTGATGAGCTGAATGTGGCTTTAATTAAAAATCCGGATATTGTGGCAACCATTGCCCAGCAACAAAAACGTCCATTTATGGTGGGATTTGCTGCTGAAACCCGCAATGTTGAAGAATATGCAGCTGGTAAGCTGGTGGCGAAAAAACTGGATATGATTGCCTGTAATGATGTTTCACGTCCTGACATCGGTTTTGCCTCTGATGAAAATGCCATGATTGTGTTCTTTGCTGAGCAGTATCAAATGCAGCAGCGTGATCTGGAAAAAGCATCGAAACAGGAAATCGCCCAGCAGTTGGTGGAAGCGATTCATGATGCATTGCATCATAAAATGCAGCCTGTTTAAAAAAAGCGAGGCCATTGAATAAAATGCAACCTTTCCGTTGCATTTTTTATGGCATCTACACTATGTTTAATGCTTAAAGCGCAAATGTTCAGAATAATTTAACTGTAACAATAAGCTTCCTATTTTTTGAAACGGATCTTTACAAGGACATCAACATGATGAAAAAAACTGTAGCCACAGTGATGTTTTCTGCCGCTTTGTCGTTCAGTAGCCTGAGTTTTGCCGGTGCGCTTGAACAAAATATGATGACGCTTGGAAAAAACTTTAAAATGTTTAACAAGGCTGATAATCAGAAAGATGCACTGAAAGCACTGGATAATATGAAGGCTGCTGCTTTAGATGCAAAAAAAGTGAAGTTAAAAGCTCATGATGCAAAAGCACCAAGCTCAGATGCTTTATACAGTCAATTGCTGGTGGAGATTGAAAAAACCAGATTATTGGTTCAAAGTGGTAAATTGGACCAAGCCAAAGTAGAAGGCAAAAAAATTGCTCTGGTGAAAGATCAGGGACATGCGGTTTATAATCATCACTAATTTAATGTACATTTACCGTTTAAGGTTTGGAAGGGTGAAGTTAGATTAAGCACATCGTTTTATCTCGTGATTGTCAGATGAACTGTGTAAATCTTGCTTCAGCAAGCCTTATGCATAATTTAAATAAAAAATGCCAGCCCATTCAGCAATAGGCTGGCATTACTTTTTATGAGGATAGTTGCAATCAACTTGATGCTAGATGTGCCTGATTTTCTCTGACATACTCTTCAGTACGTTGCATGGCTTCCTGAATATTAATCAAGGCTGTTTCTACATCTTTTAGGGTTTTGGCATTGCCGCCACTTAAAGCCTGACGCCATTTACGTGCACCCGGCAAGTTCTGGAACAACCCGAGAATATGACGGGTGATAATCGAAAGTGGAGCACCTTCCTGCATGCGTTTAGCAATATACGGCATCATTTGCGCCATAATATCAAAACGGTCAGGCGCTTCCAGGTTCCATAATTGTCCCAGTTCAGCCAATAAATATGGATTGTGATAAGCCTCACGACCAATCATCACCCCATCGACATGTTTTAAATGCACTTGGGTTTCGGCAAAGGTTTTGACCCCACCGTTAATTTCAATCAGCAGATTTGGACGGTCTTGTTTTAAACGGTACACATCTTCATAACGTAAAGGCGGAACATCACGGTTTTCTTTCGGCGATAAGCCCTGAAGCAAGGCAATACGTGCATGTACGATGAAATTGTCACAACCGGTTTTTGCCACAGTATCGACAAAATGCAGCATTTCTTCATAAGACTGCATGTCGTCAATACCAATACGGTGTTTGACAGTGACAGGAATATCCACGGCATTACGCATTTCGCCAATACATTCAGCAACCAGGTCAGGTTCTGCCATTAAGCACGCGCCAATTTTGTTGTTTTGTACGCGGTCACTGGGGCAGCCCACATTCAGGTTGACTTCATCATATCCCCAGTCTTGAGCCATTTTAGTACAGGTTGCCAAGTCTTTTGGATTTGAACCGCCAAGCTGTAACACGATTGGATGTTCTTCATTGTTATAGTCCAAATGACGTTCTGCACCACCAAATAGAATGGCACCAGTCGTCACCATTTCGGTGTACAGAATAATATTTGGGTTAAACAGGCGGGCAAAAAAACGGTAGTCACGTGTGGTCCAATCCATCATCGGCGCAACCGAAATGCGAGGCTGTAAAGATTGCAGAGCAGTCATGGCATAAACCTGAAATAATGAAAAACCGAAGCGCGGATTATACGGGGTTTGATGAAAAATCGACAGTCGCTTGCAGCGATCATTGCCTTTATTAAAGTCTTAAAATCAACTGTGCAGTCAGCTTAGAATTTGTATGTAATTTAACTTTTTAGTATGTTGGAGATATGACCACAACAGGGAAAATAATATGTTGGTTCTAGAAGAAATATATAGGAGTAAAAAAAATGAACATTCTAAGCCTTTTAATTTACGTATCCAGCGCAGTTTAAGCTGGTTTAAAAAAGCCCTGATACTTCATGATGATCTTGATCTACAGTTTATTACGGTATGGGTGGCATTTAATGCATTGTATACACAGGAGCAAGCTGCCGATCAGGAACAGTACACCTTAAGACATTTCCTCAGCTCGATGTGCCATAAAGATGTTGATCAAAAAATATTTCACATCCTCTGGGAAAAAAAGCATTCAAGCATTCGATTACTCCTGAGTAATCCATATCTTTATCAAAGTTTTTGGGACTGGCGTAATCAGAAAATCAGTGAGGCAACATGGCGCTCAGCTTTTGCCACAGAACAGCAACAGCTCCAGCACATCTTGCAAAACCATGATTCAGTCAGCCTGTTGGTATCCCTGTTTAGTCGCTTGACGACTTTATATCAACAGTTAAGTCGAGGCGGAGCGACCTACAATAGTGCTATTAACCGGAAACAATTAGCCAATGCTTGGAGTGTTTTATCTGTATTGGTGCCGAGCTTTATCCAAATTTTATTGGAAAATGTCGAAAATATAGAGTTCAATCAGCCATTTTATCCCGTGGTGCAAGTATCCTGAGGTGAATGATTTGAAATAGACAGCAAGATCAAAAACTGTTTCATTTGCAATTTTATTTTGAAAGAGGCACGCTGCGAGCGTGATAACGCATATCCAGAAATGCAAAAAAAGCAGCGCAGAGTACCAGACTCACTCCTGCAATACAGGTCATCTTCCAGCCGCCATGATGCCATGCATAGACTCCGAGTGCAGAACCACAGGCTCCACCAATAAAGTAAGAAGTCATATAAATAGAATTAATCCGCGATTTGGCATCTGGACGTAGACGGAAAATAATATTTTGATTACTGGTGTGCACAATGGTGAGCCCCAGACTGATTACGCCGTAGCCAATCATATAACTCAGCAAAGACTGCCCACCGAAATAAAGAAAAAACCAGCTCACAATCAGCGTTAACAGGCCGATCCAGGTCAGTGACTGGGTATGGCCCTGATCGGCAATTTTGCCAATTTTCGTTGTAGACAATGCACCAAACACTCCCGCCAGCGTTACAACACCCACCAATACATCGGAAAGATGAAACGGGGATGAGGTCAGTAAAATGGCAATGGTCGAAAACAGGGTACTCATGGAAGCAAATACAAAACCACCAATCAATGAACGAAATCCTAAACGCGGTTCCTGTTTCAGTAAAATCGCCATGGATTTAAAAATTTGCGTATAGCTCATTTTTAGTATGCTGATGTGGGGCAGTTTGGTTTTGAGGAGAAAGGCTAACATCAGCATCAATATGGCACTGAGCATATAGATCAGTTTCCAGTTGAACAGGTTGGACATTAAACCCGCAAGACTAGTGGATAGCAGTAGTCCGACCAGAAGTCCACTCATCAGGAAGCCCACCACTTCACCTGTTTTTTCAGGTTTGACGGCCATGGTGGCTAGGGGAATCAGGACCTGTGCTGCGACTGAAAATAGCCCTGTAATTATGGTTCCCAGCCAAAGCATGGGTAAGTTGATGGCAAAAGCACATAGAAATAAACCAATGGCAGTCATGACCATCAGTAAAGGAATAAATTTGGTTTTATTGACAATGTCACCCATTGGAACAATAAACAATAGACCCAGTGCATAGGATACCTGGGCAAACGTCACGGTTAAGGCGACTTGTGATTCAGGAACATGAAAATATTGCTGGATGGAATGGATTAAAGGCTGGCAATAATAGTTGGCTCCCGCACACAGACCACAGGCTATGGCCATGAGCCAGAGTAAAGATTTATCCTGGCTGATGTCGAGAGAAGTTTTCATAACCATCCTTGTTTTGTTTCAGGTAGGCAAAGTTTGCCGGTATTGCAATGTACATGCAGAGTATAGCAAGCCCTATCAGTCTGGACGTACAAATATAGGGCGAAAGCAATCTCTATTCAGCGTTCTGTGGCTATTTTAAAAGCCGTATTTTTTTAGTTTGCGGCAGGCTTGAATCAGACCAGGCAAAAACTAATGTGAGAATTTCTTTTTAGCAAGAGTAATCATCATGACGCCAATGATATTGAGCATACAGCCTAGCCATTGAATGGCATTTAGATGTTCACCTAAAAAAATAGTGGCCAAGATAATGGTCAGAATCGGGCCAATTGAAGCAATCATGGCAGACTGTGCAGCACCCAAGCGGACAATACTCTGTGCCATCAGTACCGTCGGTAAAACTGTGACCAGCAGGCCTAAGGCAATGCCGTACCCAATTACACTGACAGGTAGCTGGGTGAATAAATGCAAAGGCTGCGGCATGGCAATCATGTAATGGGTTAGGGTGCCGATACAGGCAATACTCAGTGCCAAACCGGTAAAATTCCAGGAACCAAAACGTTGAATCAGTCGTGGAGTAAGCAATAAGTACCCGGCAAAACATACTGCACTGGCAAAGACCAGACTGACCCCAAGCCAGAAATGACCTTCATGTGCAACGTTGCTTTGTTCCTGTAGCATCACAATGACCGTACCGCCGTAACTTAAGGCGATGGCCAGCATGCTTTTCAGGCTAAGTTTCTGCTTATAAATGGCACTGGAAGCCAGAACCGTCAGTGTGGGATAGAGAAATAAAATAATCCGTTCCAGTGAGGCACTGATATACATCAGACCAACAAAATCCAGCCAGCTTGAAAAGTAGTAACCCATGAGCCCTGCAACAATCAACAAACCCCAGTCTTTCGCTGCCAGTTCTTTATTATGATGACGGTTGAACCAGCACAGCAGCAAAAAAAACGGTAAGGCACTGGCCATACGCAAAGCCATCAGTACCGTGCCATCGACCAAAGGCGACAAGGCATAGGTTTGCTTGATAAAAATGGCTTTGGTACTAAACAGGAAAGCAGCACCAATCGCAAATAATGAACCTAATTGTGTTTGGCTTAGAGTCGGTTTCATTTTACCTGCTTGATTAGGGCTTCTGATCCGAAAAAGATCGAGACAAAGTTGAATTATAAAGTTTTTAAGCCCCGAGGTTAAATGCCAAAAGATGCGAATTATAATTCCAATTAGGAATGATTGATGCTTGGAGTTATTTTTTAGAGGTTAATGACAACTGGCTTGGCTTCTCTGGAAAGTGAGTTTTGTTTTTGTCTAAATTTTATTCAAACACGTTTGTTTAGAAACGTTATATCGCTATGCCTACTCTTTTAAAAGTAATAAAAACAAGAAGATGAGTATCAAAAATAAATTTATGCACTAAATTTGTGCATAAAATGTTGAATTGAGACAAATTTAGCGTAAAACATCATCAAGCGAAATGGCTGTAAAATTTTTTTTAATTAATTTTTTGAATTACCTTAGACTTAGGGTGAATAAGCATTAAATAACAAAAAAACATAAAAATAAGCAAAATCAGCATTTTTTCTGATATGCAGCTCCAGACTTGATTTAGGCAAAACCAGATAGACAATCACTTATTTTTTAAGGGAACAAGTCCATTCAAGATGTCATTCTGGCCAATAAAGGGGGAGAAAATTATTTAAATTTAATTAGTCGATAAGTAAATCAAGCAACTTTCTGGGTATTTATTTAAATTCTGATTAAAGGAAGAATGTCAGAAAGATCAATTTTGTGGGACAAGCCGGCTGGAAATGGTGAGCGGGAAGGTCAAGATAAAGATTCATGGCTTTTTCAGGCTGGCATTTAAAGTCATGAAGACGAGCTAAAATTAAAGTAAAACCGACGAATCCTATATGAAACTATTATTTTTATGAATCATCAGTTCAAAATATGGGTATTTATTAAATAAATATTGGGTAGTAATTTAAAAAAGTTCAATTAGAATCCAAAAATTCAACAAAAACGCATCCTGGGGGAAACATTGCTCACCGCGATGTTTACTGAAGAAAAATTAGCTTGAGGAACGCTCATGCAGATTGGAATCCCAACCGAAACTGTGGTCGGTGAAAATCGTGTGGCTGCAACGCCAGAAACAGTAAAGAAGTTGATCAGTGCTGGTCATACTGTAGTCATTGAACGTAGAGCAGGGGTAAAAGCTGCTTATATTGACAGTGCCTATGAACAGGTCGGCGCCAAAATTACCGATGATGCCTATACCGGCAGTCAGATTATTTTGAAAGTTCGTGCCCCTCAAGGTGATGAAATTCAAAAACTTGCAGCAAACACCGCAGTGATTGCAATGTTTGACCCGTATCGCAACACTGAACTTGATAAGTTTGCAGCAAAGCAGGTTTCTGCATTTGCACTGGAACTTTTACCACGTACGTTGTCCCGTGCACAAAACATGGACGTGCTGTCTTCTCAAGCCAACTTGGCCGGTTATAAATCGGTACTTTTGGCGGCAGCAGAATATCAACGCATGTTCCCAATGCTCATGACGGCTGCGGGTACGGTAAAACCGGCCCGTGTGGTCATCATGGGGGTTGGGGTTGCCGGTCTGCAAGCCATTGCGACTGCTAAACGTTTAGGTGCTGTGGTTGAAGCCACCGATTTACGTCCAACTGCACGTGATCAGGTCGAATCACTTGGCGGTAAATGGCTAGACGTACCAATGTCGGATGAAGAAAAGCAAAAAGCTGCGGACGCTGCTAAAAATGGTTATGGCTGGATGCCAGGTGAGCAATATATCAAAGACCAGGCGGCCATTGTCGATAAAGCTGTTTCTAATGCCGATATCGTGATTACCACTGCACTGTTACCCGGCCGTGATGCACCGCGTTTAATTCGTGCTGAAACGGTGGCCAAAATGAAACCGGGTTCAATCATTCTGGATATGGCGGTTGAATCAGGCGGTAACGTGGAAGGTTCCAAGTGCGGCGAAAATGTCGTGACGGATAATGGCGTGACCATTTTGGGTATTCCGAATATCCCATCTACAGTTGCGACCGAAGCCTCAGCACTGTATGCACGTAATGTCTTTAATTTCCTCGATACCCTTTTTGATGCAGAGAAAAAATTTGCCATCAATCCGGAAGAAGAAATTCAAAAAGCCCTGCTAGTAACTCATGGCGGTCAAGTGCTGCTGAAGCGTGGTTAAGGAGAGTCATCATGGTTGAAACGATTACAATTTTCGTCCTTGCCATTTTCGTAGGTTACTACGTGGTTTGGGGCGTTACACCTGCATTACATACGCCATTGATGGCGGTAACCAACGCCTTGTCATCGATTATTGTGGTGGGTGCGATGTTGCAGACGGTTGGCATTCCGGGTTTGGTTGAAGCCAATGTGCAATTCCAGAGCATCAACGTGGTCAGTATTTTGGGTGCAGTCGCAGTATTTCTGGCAAGTATCAACATTTTTGGTGGCTTCGCCGTAACTGCACGTATGCTTGAAATGTTCAAGCCAAAGCAAAAGAAAAAAGAGGGCTAAAACATGGAATTCATTCGAGACTATGCGGATTGGTTCTACCTGGTGGGTGCCGTTCTTTTTATCTTAACTTTACGTGGTTTGTCTGGTCCTAAAACAGCAATTGCCGGTAACCGTTACGGTATGATTGCAATGGCCATTGCCGTGATCACCACCTTCTTTGTTGCTGATCATCCTGTGGTCTGGATGATTGGCGGCGCAATGGTGTTAGGTGCAATCGTAGGTATTGCTCGTGCACGTACCGTTCCGATGACGCAAATGCCGGAAACCGTTGCATTGATGCACTCATTAGTCGGTTTGGCTGCAGTGCTGATTGCTATTGCTGCGATTCTGCATAACAACCAGTTAACGGCACTATTTGCACAAAATGAAGCGGCGTTAACAGCTGCGGGTGTTGAACATGCCCACATGAGCAAAGTTCATCTTTTTGAATTATTTGTAGGTTGTTTCGTTGGTGCGATTACCTTTACCGCTTCAGTATTTGCTTACGGTAAACTGGCTGCGAAAAAATGGGCGAAAACCATTTCGGGTGGCTGGGTTAAACCGCTACAGGCGATTATTTTCCTGGCGATGTTAAGCTGTGGTTTCATCTTCTTCTCAACAGGTAACATGCAGGCTTTCTGGGCAATGACTGCTCTGGCACTTGCATTTGGCTGGGTATGGATTGCACCGGTCGGTGGCGGCGATATGCCGGTGGTGGTGTCACTGTTGAACTCATTCTCTGGCTGGGCTGCGGCAGGTATTGGTTTCACTTTAGAAAACAATATGTTGATTGTTGCGGGTTCACTGGTGGGTTCTTCAGGTGCGATTCTGTCTTACATTATGTGTAAAGCCATGAACCGTTCAATCATCAATGTCTTGTTTGGTGGTGCGATGGGCGGTGCAGCAGTTGCATCAGCAGATAAAGGTGAGCAAGTTCAACGTAACCACCGTTCTGGTTCAGCAGATGACGCAGGCTTCCTGATGTCAAATGCAGATAGCGTAGTGATTGTTCCAGGTTATGGTATGGCTCAAGGCCGTGCGCAAAATGCCGTGAAAGAACTGTGTGAAATCCTGAAAGAACAAGGCGTGAAAGTACGTTTTGCGATTCACCCGGTGGCAGGTCGTATGCCAGGTCACATGAACGTATTGCTTGCGGAAGCTGATGTAGCGTATGAAGACATTCTGGAAATGGATGAAATCAACTCGGACTTCCCGGCAACTGATGTTGTGTTAGTCATTGGTGCAAACGACGTCGTTAACCCTGCAGCGAAAGATGATCCAAGTTCACCAATTTACGGCATGCCGATTCTGGAAGCACATAAAGCACGTACTATTATGGTGATCAAGCGTTCTATGGCAACCGGTTATGCGGGTCTGGATAACGACTTGTTCTATAATGAAAAAACCATGATGATTTTCGGCGATGCCAAGAAAGTCGTAGAAGACATGACTAAAGCCATTAACGGCGGCGGTCACTAAATCCACGCTTCAAAAGTCCCTCTTTCATAAAGAGGGATTTAGGGAGATTAAAACCACCTTCGGGTGGTTTTTTAATTCTAGAATATATGACTTTTCAACAATTAAATTGAAGAATAGTGCAGAGCACACTTTTATCAGGCTATGGTTTCTTGTTTTATTTGGTGCTGCCTGATCAAGCGATATTGCAAAAATGCTTTATAAAATGGCAATTAACTGTTTATTTCTAAATAGGTATTGCCGATGAGGGATATTTTTAGAAATTAAGTTGTGTTAAAACTGGCATTTGCCTGTCTTTTTAAATAAAAAGATAAATTTCGATAATCTGGCATTTCTTTTGCATTTTTGTGATTCAGTTTTAGGGGGACTGTTCATGAAAATAATAAAGTATCTTGCATTGCTGTTATGTGTATGTTCACTACCTGCATTTGCAAGTGAAGCTGCGACAAACGCAGCGAATATTCAGGAAATACGCTTATCGCTCGACAGTGTCTGGGTGGTGATGGGCGGTATATTGGTATTCTTTATGCAGGCCGGTTTTGCACTGGTGGAAAGTGGTTCTGTACGTAGTAAAAATACCGTCAATGTACTCATGAAAAATTATATGGATGCTTGTCTGGGGGGATTGGTCTTCTGGTTAGTCGGTTTTGGTTTAATGTTTGGGGTCAACGCTTCAGGTTGGATGGGCACCAGTCATTTTGCGCCCAATGACTTGGATGACTGGCATTGGAATCTGTTGTTCTTTCAAATGATGTTTGCCGCTACTGCAACTACAATTGCCAGTGGTGCCATGGCAGAGCGTATTCACTTTGTTGCTTATATTGTAGGGGCGGCTGTGGTCAGTGGCCTTATTTATCCTGTCTTTGGCAGTTGGGCGTGGGGCAGTATTTTTGAGGGCTCAGGCTGGTTAAAAGCAATGGGTTTTATCGACTTTGCCGGTTCAACTGTAGTGCATTCAATCGGTGGCTGGGTGGCATTGGCCGGTATTATTGTACTAGGTCCGCGCTTGGGACGTTTCGGGCGTAATGGACAAACTCACCATCTGGCAGGGCATAACCTGCCTTTGGTGGCTTTGGGTGGTTTTATTCTCTGGCTGGCATGGTTTGGTTTTAATGCTGCATCCACCGTGAATGCCAGTGTCAGTATCGGTCGTATTGCTTTAAATACCCATCTGGCGGCCTGTGCTGCTGCAGTGGCTTATATGCTGTATGCCTTAATTCGTGGTAAGGCAATTCTAATGCAGACCACAATTAATGCTTCATTGGGCGGTTTAGTGGGGATTACGGCGGGTTGTGCCACCATGTCACCTTTATTTGCCGTGATTACTGGACTCATTGCCGGGCTCATTGTCAGCGTCATGCCAAGCGTCATGGAAAAATTAAAACTGGATGATGTGGTGGATGCCGTTACTGTTCATGGTTTTTGTGGGGCGTGGGGAACCGTGGCTGCAGGCCTGTTTTTTGAAGCCGATATGTTTAACTCACAAATTGTGTCTATTCAGGTTTTAGGTGTGCTGGCAGCATTTGCTTGGGGATTCGGAATCGCGCTGATTACTTTTAAGCTGCTGGAGAAAATATTGGGTGGCTTGCGTGTCAGCACGCAACATGAACAACGCGGTTTGGATTATACCGAACATGCCGAGCTGTCCTATCCTGAATTTCAGCGTGATGTGACTTTTGAAACAGATGATATTACCAAACGCCACTAAACCAAGAAGGGGAGTTTCGCTATGCCAAATGAATTACTCACTGTGATGCAAAAGAAACAGGCGATTGAACGCGGTTTAAGTCATTATTTGCAAGGAACTGTACTGGAACGGGTATTGAGTTACTGGGAACAGGAGTATGGCGACAAACCTTCATTTGTACTCAATCGTTTTATGAATGACATTTGCAATACCGATGAATTGCGTATTCATCGCAAAGAAATGTTGAAACAGGTGTTATGTGAGATGTCGGCGGTTGAAAAACAGGTACTACTGGATACCCAGCCGAAAGTGCAAATGGAGGTGCTGATTTCAGCCGATTTTGCCGATGCTTTTTTTGATTTGATTAATGGCGTGCTACAGACAGTAGCTAGAGCTGATCTGAATGATTTTAATGCGGAAGTTAAAAATCATGTCCAAGCCTTGGGCATTGCGATTGAGAAATCTGCAAATCTGAATGACGCTGCTTTTGCAGAATGTTTACCGCTCACCAGTTATGCTCAGGTGATTACTGCATCATATGAATGCTATTGCGAATTTTATGGCCCAAGTAAAGCCGATCAGGTCTATGCGCGGGTGAAAATGGATATCAAGAACAAATATCCGTCCGTGGATTTACATCATTTATTATAGTTGGCAGCAATCTTGATTGAATGCATGTTCAGTCTTAAGTTTAGGCTGGGCATCCTAAAAACAGCAGCACTAAAAAAGCGACCTGAAGGTCGCTTTTTTAGTTTATTTAGGCTACTGATTCTGGAGTTGCGCGCCATAAGCTTTCCAGATCGTAAAATTTACGTGCTGTTGGAAGCATGACATGAACTACAACAAACCCAAGATCGATCAGGATCCATTCGGCATCACGTTCACCTTCAACGCCGAGAGGGCGGAAACCCGCTTTACGTGCTTCTTCAGCAACATTGTCTGCAAGGGCTTTAATATGACGGGTTGATGTGCCGCTGGCAATGACCATGGCATCTGCCACATTGCTGATTGAGCTGACATCAAGTTCTAGAATATCTTTTGCTTTTACATCTAATAGGGCTTCATGTACAACTTTTAAGCAAGCTTGTACATCGTTAGCATGAGCATTCATTGCGTGTTCGAGAGAATTAGAAGCGCTGGGCGATGGTTCTAAATTCATAAAAGGTTTAATTTCCGGACAATATCTCACTGTGTAATATAGCGGTTTTGGGGCTGAATTTCAAATCTGTTCATAATTTAACTTTGTGGATGTTTTGCAAAATATTTATCTTTCCAGGCAAAAGAATGGCTGGAATGCGCTTGTGGCTTGTATTCTGCTGCAGTGAAACCTGTATAGGTACTTTGGTTTAACCACTGAAAAATTTCTGCATAGGGAATTTGTGCAGTATCAGGCTGATGACGTCCCGGACAGTCTGCAAACTGGATGTGTCCAATATCCTGAATATTTTCCTTTAAGCCCTGTAGTACATCTTCACCCATCATCTCCATATGATAGCAGTCATATTGCATTTTTAGCGCCGGGTGTCGTACTGCTTCCAGCATTTCTTGGGCTTGGGCAATATTTTGTACCAGAAAGCGGGGCATGTCGGTGCCATTAATCATTTCAAACACCGGCTGAATGTTGTGTACAGCAAACATGGAACACGCCAGTTTTAAATTTTTTGCCAGCGTATTGAGGCAAGGCAACAAATCGGAATCAAGCGGTTGCTTACCGGCCAAAATATTCACACTGGATACATTCAGTGCTGTGGCGTATTGAATTGCCTTTTCCAGGGCACGATGGAATGCAATTTCTTGACCCGGTACGCCAGCCAGACCATTACCGCCTTGCATCAGGTCGCCTGCAGGGACATTAATCAGGCATAAGCTCAGGTCGTGCAGAGTGAGTTGGGTCTGAATCTGTTCGATGCTGAGTTCATAGGGAAACTGGATTTCTACATGCTGAAAACCATGAGCCTGCGCCAGAGCAAAGCGCTCAATCAGAGGCACTTCAGTAAAAATCATGGATAAATTGACCGCCAGCTTAATCATGCCTTTACTCCTTGCTCGTTAAAGAAAATGGTCTGCTCAAGATTCAACCAGTTGAATGACAGTCGCCAGATCTGTTTCAGCATAGCCTTTATCTTGATGGGTTTTCAATTGCGAAAGCGCCTGTTTTGCCACAGGAATATCTAAATTGAACTGCTTGGCCAGCTGCACGGCATTATTTAAGTCTTTGGACAGGGTTTGCACTTTCCATTGCACCGGCTCAAAAGTATGCGTTGCCATACGCGGAGCTAAAATCTGGAAAGGTTTCGAGTCAGCAAAACCACCGGCAAGAGCAGGAGCAAGCAAGGTGGTATCTACACCGGCTTGTCCAGCTAAGGCCACTGCTTCGGCAATCAAGGTGCTGTTGGCGGCCACAATAAGTTGGTTGCAAATTTTGGTCGCTTGTCCGGTACCTGTTTCGCCCATACGCGTCACGCGTTGTGAAAGCACATTATAAATCAGCGATAAATTTTGAATGGTGTTGATATCGCCACCGGCGAAAATCACTAAGGTGCCCTGTTCGGCACCTACCGTGCCACCCGAAACAGGCGAGTCAATCCATTGCACTTGACGGGTTTGTGCCTGCTGTGCCAGCGCTTTGGTTTTATCCACAGATAAACTGGAAAAATCCACAATCACTTGACCAGCAGTGAGTTGATTCTGGATTTGATCAAACACTGCCTGTACGGCAGCATCATCGGCCAGACAGGTCAGAATCACCGGATATTGCCCAATCTCTTGCAAGTCTAGGCCAGTAGCACCCATATCAATCAGCACGTCACAGGCGGATGCTGTTCTGTTCCATACAGCCACTTCAAAACCGGCTTGAATCAGCCGGGTCGCCATGCGGCTGCCCATCAGCCCCATGCCTAAGAATGCGATTTTTGTATTACGATCAAAACTCATGTGTTTTTCTCTAAACGATCCTGTTATTGCGCTATTTTACTTATATTGCCGTGGTAAAAACTGAACTTCCGGGTTTTTGTCTTTTTTACGCGCCAATTTACTGTTTTTACCCAACAGTAATTTCAGTTGCCAGATTTTCTCCAGGCGTAATGATTTTTTCGGTTCGTGTTCCATGGCATCAAGAACCCGTTTAGCGGCCGCCAATGCATCTGGAGAGCGTTGCAACATTTCTTCTGCAATCGCTTGTGCTTTGCTCATTGGGGATTCATCCAGATGTGTCACCAAACCAATCTGTTTGGCATAATTGGCATCAAAAATACGCCCGGTCAAGGTCAGTTCTTTGGCCAGATCAAGACCGATAATGCCTTTAAGGGAACGGGTGAGTCCCATGTCCGGCACCAATCCCCAGCGACTTTCCATAATCGACATTTTGGTGTCCGGATGGGCAATACGAATATCCGCAGCCAAAGCCAGTTGCATACCGGCACCCAGACAATAGCCTTCAATCGCAGCAATAACGGGAACAGGCAGTTCCTGCCAGATCAGAAATGCTTTCTGAAACAGGCTTTGTCCCGGTTTTAGCAGTTCCCAAGCGGCGTAAGCGGTATTTTTCGGCGCGTTTAAATCGGCCAGATCAATGCCGGCACTAAAGACATGTGCTTCGCCAGTTAAAATGACACAGCGGATGGAGCGGTCTTTTTTAATTTGTTTGGCAGCATTGACCAGTTCGCGTAATAAAGCAAAGCTCATGGCATTACGCTTTTCTGGACGGTTTAAGGAAACGGTTGCGATGCCATTATTTTTTTCTATGCGAAGTAACGCCATTGTAGAGACCTGTATTTTTCTATTGTTTTGAGCATAACATGGGTATTTCTCTGATACATGCCGCGATACATGACAGCACAGTCACATCTAAACATAGACGTGACTTTCAACATTCAGATAACTCCTGATCAGATCCCTGGTCTGTTTAAAATTTGTTGGGAGGCCTGTTCAACCTGCTGAATGACCGACTGTAATTCATCAAAGCGTTCCAAAGTTTCCTGAATAAAGGCTTCATCCGCCTTGCGGCGTTCTTTACGTAAAGCAGAAACAAACTGTTCGAATCCACCGGTGGCTTCCTGAAGGCGAGGAACACCCACATAACGGGTTGCCCCATATAAACGGTGCAACACATGTTCCAGTTGTGGAAAATCTTCCATCTCAATCAACTGCTGCATTTCATCCAATTCTGTCGGGAAACTGTCGATCAGCATTTTCAGTAAATCGATGGCCAGATCTTCTTTATTGGCTGCCAGTTGCAGGCTTTGTTGCCAATCCAGAATGTTGGGATCCAGCGCTTCAATCAGAATGGACTTCTCTATACTTTTAGCCTTTTTAAAGCTTTCCGAAGTCCAGTGGGTCAGAATCTGAATAATCTGTTCCATCTGAATCGGTTTGGTCACGTAATCATCCATACCGACCTGTAACAGTTTTTGTTTTTCATCGGCCAGGGCATGTGCGGTCAGTGCAATAATCGGCAGGCGTTTATGATTTTCCAAGGTCGACTCTAGCGAGCGAATGGCACGGGTGGTATCAATCCCGGACATTACCGGCATTTGAATATCCATAAACACTACATCAAATGCAGGTAATTCCTGTTCAATGCGCTGCTGAAGAATTTCAATGGCTTCTTGGCCACTTAAGGCTTTGGTGGTAGTGACATTCAGCTCTGCAAGCAGTGCTTCCAGAACAATCAGGTTCGGTAAATGGTCATCCACAGCCAGTACATGCAGACCTTGTCCATTAAATTCTTCATGTACATCCTGTTCAAAAACAGGCTGATTGCTGAGCAGTTGAATCAAGGCACTACGGCTGAGAGGTTGATATAGTGGACGGGCCCGGTATTCATTCAGCATGCTTGGATCGAGCGCCATCTGATAGCCATACACGGCAATATTGCCATGGTAGCGTTGACGGATTTCTTTCAGCAGGGCTTCGCCATCGCCGCTATGGTCGACAATCAGCCAGGTATTTTCATCGTTATTCGAGAATTTATTCAGCTGGCTGAATAGGTCCAGAATCGAGCCAGTTTCGACATGATGCACCCCATAATTTTCCAGATAATGGCGCAGAATGTTGGCTGTTGCAGGATGGGCCAAATAGGAAACCACCTGCATTTGTTCAAAGTGCGGATGTACAATTTCAATCTCTTCATCCACCACAAACATGGCGGTAAACCAGAAGGTCGAGCCTTTTTCGGTCGGTGCGCGTTCCTGATTGTCTTCAAAGCCGATTTGCCCTTGCATCAAATGCACCAGCTGTTTGGAAATGGCCAGACCGAGCCCTGTACCACCAAACTGACGGGTTACGGACGCATCGCCTTGCGAGAAGGATTCAAACAGTTTTTTCCGGTCCGTACCACTTAAGCCAATACCGCTGTCCTGCACGCTAAAGTGTAATAAACATTGCCCGATATCATCATGTTCCATGCGGGCACGGACAATAATTTCGCCATCCGGGGTAAATTTGATGGCATTGGAGATCAGGTTGGTCAGAATCTGCTTGAAGCGTAAGGCATCGCCAATCACTTGTGTCGGCACATTGTCGGCATAATAAAAGGCCATATCGATATGCTTTTGCGCTGCCAATGGCGAAAGCATATCCATCACATCAAAAATCGCTTCTTCCAGATCAAAGGGGGCTGTTTCCAGTTCCAGTTTGCCGGCATCAATCTTGGAGAAATCCAACACATCATTAATCAGCGCCAGCAGATGGGCAGATGATTTGCGAATGGTTTGCAGATACAGGTTCTGCTCGTTGCTCAGATTGCCCTGACGCAGCAATAAGTGAATAAAACCATCAATACTGTTCAAGGGAGTACGCAGTTCATGACTGATATTGGCCAGAAACACCGACTTGGACTGGTTGGCAGAAATCGCCTGGTCGCGTGCCTGACGATAGGTAATGTTTTGCACTTCCAGGGTGTCTAGGGTGCGGCGCAAATCATCTTCAGTCTGTTCGGTATGTTCTTTCAGTTCCAGAAAGCTGAAGTGCAGGCGTTTCACCACATTGGCAATATCGCGCTGCAATAAACGCAATTCACCGGTACTGTTAATCACCATGTGCTGATCAAGGGTGTCTGCATTCAGGCGTTGTAACTGCATCCGGATTTCGTACATCGGCGCAATCCAGCGCCGTGAATAGAAATTCAGGCACAGTAACAGTAGCAATAAAGTCAGCAGGCCGGTGGCAATCAGTACAATCATGACCCGGTAATGGGCAATTTCCAGGGGCTGGTTATCCAGCTCAATCACCAGTCTGGCCGGGTTATCGGTATGTTCATTAATTTTTAAGGCATAGATATGATTGTGATTATGCAGGATGGGACCGACAAAATCGGCTTTAGCGTCAATCTTGGGCCAGGCTTCCTGGTCTTGAAAACCAATACTTAAACGGTTTCTGCCTTGGGGATCAATAATTGCGGCACGAATGAGATGTTTTTCATCCAGCATCACTTGCAGGGTATTACGGGCCTGATCATATTGCCAGGGATAGCGATTGAGCAGATCGAATGCAGCTTCGGCGGTCAGCTGATAGCGGGTCACAATCGCAATAGCCATCTGACGTTGCTGTGCACGTGAGGCATTGGATGTTTCGGATAAAACCAGCAATGCCCCCACACATGCCAAAACCATAATGGGGACAAAAATCATGGCGATGAGTTGTCCATAAGCATGATTTAAGTGTAGACGCTTAAATAACTTTTTATTGATATTTGACATGGTTAAAGCAGTTGATTCCCTATGCTTTGCATATTAGCACGCTTTATTTAAAACTGGCTGTGCTTTAATCACTTTCAATAAAAAGCCTGCTAAATGGGTGCAGGAGGAAGCATTTTTTCATACAATAGGCGCACCTCGATATAGGTGCAAATAATGAGTAATACTACCCCCGATTTCCAAGCTGACGAATTTTTACTGGACCACTATGTAGGAAAAACTCCTCTGGTGCGTTTACAACGTTTGGCAAGTCATACTCAAGCAACAGTATTGGCTAAACTTGAAGGAAATAATCCTGCAGGTTCGGTAAAAGACCGCCCAGCGTATAATATGATTATGCAAGCTGAAAAACGTGGTCAAATCAAGCCAGGCGATATATTGATTGAAGCGACCAGTGGAAATACGGGAATTGCCTTGGCGATGGTTGCGGCCATGCGTGGCTATAAAATGAAACTCATTATGCCTGCAGGTTCAAGTCAGGAACGCAAAGATGCCATGCGTGCTTATGGCGCCGAGCTGATCGAGTCTGAGAATATGGAACAGGCGCGAGACATGGCACTGCAAATGCAAAAAGAAGGTCAAGGACTGGTCTTGAACCAATTTGGCAACCCGGACAATGTGGATGCCCATTACCGGACGACTGGTCCGGAAATTTGGCAACAAACCGGCGGTAAAATTACCCATTTCGTCAGTTCCATGGGAACCACAGGTACGATTATGGGGATTTCAAAATACTTAAAAGAACAGAATCCGGATATTCAGATTGTCGGTTTGCAACCTTCGGAAGGTTCCAATATTGCCGGTATCCGTCGCTGGCCACAAGAATATCTGCCTACCATTTTTGATCCGAAACGTGTTGATCGCATTATCGATATTCCGCAAATTGAAGCGGAAAAAACTGCACGTCAACTGGCGCGCAAAGAAGGCATCAGTGCCGGAACCTCATCAGGCGGTGCCGTGTGGGCTTCCATTAAACTGGCGGAAGAAAATCCGGGTGCTGTAATTGTCTGCATCGTTTGTGACCGTGGTGACCGCTACCTATCTACAGGTTTATTCTCTGTAGTCGACCCTGAATAATTAAAAACTGTGAGATGAAATGCGCCTACCTGTCTTGATTTTTGATATCGAAACCCTGACCGATTTAAAGTCAGGTGCGCATTTATATCATCTGGATTTGCCCGAAGCGGATCTTGAGCAGGCGTTAATGAAACTGCGCCGGCAGGAATCCGGCATGGATTTCCAGCGTTTGCCGCTGCATGAAATTGTCTGTATTTCTGGACTGTGGATTGACGAAAATGGTGTCATGAAACTGTTTTCATTTAGCCGTGAGCAATACGGCGAAGCAGAGATTTTAAAAAAATTCCTGTCCATTTTTGACAAGCGCCATCCGACCCTGGTGAGCTGGAATGGTTCACAGTTTGATTTGCCGGTGATTTTATTCCGCGCCATGTATCATGGTCTGTCGGCACCAAGTTTGTTTGATCAGGGCGAAATTGATCAGCAAAAGCGCTATAATAATTACCAGAACCGTTACCATCAGCGTCATGTCGATTTAATGGATGTCATGGCGATGTTCAATGGTCGTCACTTCCAGAAACTGGATGATGTTGCACATTTGCTGGGTTTTCCGGGCAAGCGTGGTGATGGTGCTTACCATGTTCCGGAATATGTCCGTGAACAGCAGTGGTTAAACTTGACCAGCTACTGTGAAGGTGATGTGCTGAATACTTGGCTGATCTATTTGCGCTGGTTATTGCTCAAGGGGCAGTTACTTAGTGACGATCACCGTTATTGGGTTCAAACCACTATCCAGTATTTACAGCATCAACCGCAACATGCAGATTTTCTTCAGGTATGGCGTGAAACTTCACAACATACCGAATTTACCGCCACAGATTTTATCTCTCCCACACCCTAGGTATTCATGAAACATAGAACCAAGCCACGTCCAGCTCAGCATCCGATTTACACGTTTCAGGTTGAGTCTCTTTCACATGAAGGACGGGGAATCGCGCACTATGGATCGCATCCCGATCATCCGAGTGACAAGTGCGGTAAAAAAGTTTTTATTGCCTATGCCTTGCCGGGGGAGACGGTTAGAGCGCAAATCACCCATGTAGTGAAACGTTTAGAAGAAGCCGATTGTGTGGAGATTCTGAGTGAGCCTTCACATTTGCGTGTTCAGCCGCAATGCCCGCATTTTGGTGTCTGCGGTGGTTGTAATATGCAGCATATTCAAGAAGATGAACAAATTCGGCTCAAACAGGAAGTCTTGAAGTCGCATCTGGAACATTTTGCCGGCATCCAGCCTGAACAATGGTTGACACCCTTACGCTCACAACGTGAAGACTACCGCCGTAAAGCACGTATCGGGGTGCGTTATATTCCGGCTAAAGGGCAGCTGGTGGTGGGTTTTCGTGAACGCCAGAGCAATAAGCTGACGCCGATTGAGCATTGCATGGTGTTAGATCGTGAGTTCGGTTCTATTCGAGTTTTGAGAGAGTTACTCGAAAGTCTAAAGGGCAAAGCAGCGATTGGTCATGTAGAATTAGCCATGGGTGATGAGGATATTGCACTGCTGGTTCGCCATACTGAAAAATTGTCATCCGATGATGTCAACCGATTAAAACAGTTTGCGTTAAACAGACAGTGGCAACTGTATTTGCAGCCTGCGGGTAGCGACAGTTTGCATCGTGTCGATGATCCGACAGCTGACATGCGTTTGCATTACGCTTTAGATGAATTTGATGTGAAATTTGGCTTTAATCCGCTTGATTTTACTCAGGTTAACTCCACCATTAATCCTCAGATGGTGAAGCTGGCATGTGATTTGCTTCAATTACAGCAAGGTGAACGCGTACTCGACCTGTTTTGTGGTTTAGGAAACTTTTCCTTACCCTTGGCTCGTTGTGTCGGTGAAACCGGAAAAGTGGTTGCTGTGGAGGGAAGTGAAGAAATGGTTCGACGCGGTGCAGAAAATGCCAAGAAAAACGGTATGCATCACGTAAAATTTTATTCACAAGATTTAACAAAAGATTTTTCGCATCATTCTTGGGCAAATCAGGGATTTGATGCATTATTGATTGATCCTCCACGCTCAGGGGCGGAGGAAATAATGTATTATGTGCCCAAATTTGGTGCGAAAAGAATCGTTTATGTATCATGTAATCCTGCCACATTGGCGCGAGACGCGGGTGTGCTGGTGAAACATGGTTATCGATTAAGAAAGGCTGGGGTAATGGATATGTTTACCCATACGGGACATGTTGAATCTATTGCCTTATTCGAAAAATACAACGAAATAAACGATTTATAATATGAAGTGTAAAAAAGTAGGAGTAGGGTATGGTCACAGTACGTGAGCAGCTTCCTGGACGTCTCAATGAGTTGTCGGAGGAAGCGACTGTAGAACATGCCGAACAAGCTCGACAAGATTTGGCTGAATGGTTAAATCGGGTTCGTGGCATATTAGATGATACGGCGCTAAAACAACTCGAAGATGTAGCGCATTTAACTTTGCAGAAAGAACTGCAAAGTACGGTCAACCATCGTTCCAATACCTTTTATACCGGCATTGAAATGGCCGATATTCTGGCGCATCTGCATGTCGATGAAGCGACCTTGTCTGCCGCAATGCTGTATCGTAGCGTTCGTGAAGGTGTGATGACGCTGGAAGAAGTACAGCAACATTTTGGTGAGCAAGTCTATAGTCTGGTGCAAGGGACACTGGCGATGGGTAAGCTGTCCGAGCTGATTGAAAAGAACAAGCGTCTGGAAGATCATTTTAATAACAACCAGCGCGAACATTTAAGCGGCATTTATAAAATGCTGATTGCCGTGACCGAAGATGTTCGTGTGGTGCTGATCAAGCTGGCCGAACGTACTTATGCCTTGCGTGAACTGACTCAAGCTTCTCGAGAACGTCAGGAGCGGGTTGCGCGTGAAATTCTGACCATTTACTCGCCTTTGGCACACCGTCTTGGAATTGCCCAGCTTAAATGGGAGCTGGAAGATCTCGCTTTCCGTTATCTGGCCCCGGAGCGCTATAAAGAAATTGCCTCATTGCTGAATGAGAAGCGCCTGGAGCGTGAGCAGTACATTCAGTTTGTGATTGATAAGCTGAAAACTGAACTGGCCAGCCATGGGATTGAAGCCGAAATTAGCGGTCGGGTGAAGCACATTTATTCGATTTATCGAAAAATGAAAAGCAAAAACTTAAGCTTTGACCAGCTGTATGATATTCGCGCAGTGCGGGTTTTGGTTAAAACTGTACCTGAGTGTTATCACTCCTTGGGCATTGTGCATCAAATCTGGCGCCATATTCCGCATCAGTTTGATGATTACATTACCAACCCGAAGGCCAACGGCTACCGTTCATTGCATACTGCCGTGATTGCCGAGAACAAGTCGCTTGAAGTGCAAATCCGCACCAAGGATATGCATGAAGAAGCCGAGCTTGGGGTATGTTCGCACTTCAACTATAAAGAAGGTGCTAAAAATACCGATCATTCCTTCAATCATCGTTTACATTCTTTACGTGCTGTACTGGAACATTATCAGGAACGTAATGATGCCAGCGCGCATAAAGTAGAAGATGAACTAGAGAATTTTGAACAGATTCAAGATTTTGAAGGCTTTGAAAAAATTTATGTGTTTAGCCGTGATGGGGATATCAAAGAGTTACCACGTGGTTCGACTGTTTTAGATTTTGCCTATCACGTGCATACCGAAGTGGGTAACAAATGTTATGCAGCACGCGTTAACCAGCGCTATGTGCCGCTGACCTATACTCTGAAAACCGGTGAGCAGGTTGAAATCTTAACCAAGAAAGATCGCGAGCCGAACCGGGACTGGTTGGTAAATTCACTGGGCTACATTAAAACTGCCCGGGCACGGGATAAGTTACGTCACTGGTTTAGACAGCAAGACCGCAGTAAAAATCTGGAAGTAGGCCGTGAAATTCTCAATAAAGAGCTTTCACGTCTGGCGATTCACCCGAAAAGTATTGATTTAAGTGACTATTGCAATCATTTCAACGTCAAGTTGGGTGAAGATATTCTGATTGGTCTGGTGAATGGCGACATTAGCCTGCATTCCTTGATCAATCAGGTCAACCGTCATATGCATATCGGTCAGGACGAGCCTGAACTGGTACTCAAACCGACCTTGAATCCGCGTGCTAGCCATACCTTGTCTGCACATGGCATTTTAATTGATGGTTTGGACAATGTGGAACTGCATATTGCCCAATGTTGTCAGCCGGTGCATGGCGAATCGATTGGCGGTTATATTACCCTGAATCGTGGGGTCAGTATTCACAAGGTGGCCTGTCCGGATTATGTACGCATGATTTCTCAGGAACCTGAACGTGCCGTCGAAGCGGATTGGGAAATGCAGCCGACCCGCGGCCAAAGTGTACAGATTGTGGTGGAAGCCTATGACCGTCGCGGTCTGCTCAAAGACCTGACTCAAGTGATTTTCTCGGATCAGATCAATATTCGTCAGGTAAATACCATTTCTGAAGCGGATGGTATTGCCAACATGAAACTGTTGATTGAGGTTAAAGGTTTGGCCCAGTTATCACGTCTGTTAGCGCGTTTGGAACAACAGCCGGGCATTATCAGTGCGCGCCGTTTGGTACAAGGAAATTAATTCAACATTGCACTGATGCAATAAAAACCAGCAACACCTGTTGCTGGTTTTTTTATGTTTGATCAATTTTTTAAGGGTTTTTAAATAAAATAAACAATGAAATCAAAAATATAAATTTAAATAATTGATATTATACAAGATACGTTTTGTGTAATTTTTATTACAAATGCTATAATCCCGCCAATTAAAATAGCCTCGAGCTAAAATATTTTTGGGTATGGAAAATTAGGGCAATGCTTCAAATCAATGTGTCACAACTGTGCATAAGTCGTGCCGATGAAACCGTTGCCGCCTTAGAACAAATTCCAGCCATGCAGCGCAGACGTTTGTCAGGGATTGCCAAACTCGCTTTAAGCAGTGCCATTCAATCGCTGAATGCTGAACGGGCAGATTATATTGTTTGGGCTTCTCAATATGGCGATGAACATAAAACTTTAAACATTCTGGCCGATGTGCTGCAAGATCAGACGCCATCACCCACCCAGTTTTCCACGTCGGTGCATAATGCGATTGCCGGGTTGTATTCGATTTTGTGTCAGGATGCGACCCCGTCGACCAGTCTGGCGGCTTCGTGGAGTGAAGCGCTGATTGAAGCCTATGCCTGGTTAAAAACCACAATGCAACCAAATCCACGCGTTCTGGTGGTGTATTATGACGAGGCATTACCGGCACTTTATCAGGAAGCTGAGCCTTTTACAGCCTTTGCCATGTCGGCAATTGTTGGTCTTGACGCACCTAACCTGCAACTGGATATGCAAGCGCTAGGCAATCATTGCCATAAATATAAAGACGCACTCAATTTTCATGATTTCTGGCAGCAATCTGCACAGAATCAAGTTCCCCTGCATACTCAGGCGTGGCAAACATGTTAAAACCATATCAACTTAAACAAAAAGTCAACTACCTGTGGCGTGTGGGCGCAACCGGGTTTAGTTTTGCCAGTTTTGGTATTGGCGGTGTGGCCATTGGCGGACTGGTTGCCCCTTTGGTAAATTTATCGACCCGCAATCCAGACTTGCGTCAGCAGCGTGCACAAAAGGTGATTAAGCATAGTTTCAAGGGCTTTACCGAAATGATGGTCAAGCTGGGAATTATGACCTATGACATCGAAGGTCTGGAAAAATTACAGCACAGTCAGCAGGAACTGGTGATTGCCAATCATCCGACACTGGTGGATGTGGTGGTGCTGATCGGGCTGATGGAACAGGCCAACTGTGTGGTCAAGCAAGCACTGTGGTCGAATCCCTTTACCAAAGGTCCAGTACAGAGTGCCGGTTATATTTTAAATGCCGGTTCTGAGCAATTTATTCATGACTGCGTGGAAAAGCTCCGGCAGGATCAGGCAGCATCGCTGCTGATTTTTCCGGAAGGAACACGGACCGCCAAAGGAGAATTGCTGAATGAGTTTCAGCGTGGGGCGGCCAATATTGCTATTCGCGCCAATGTGCCGATTCGTCCGGTGCTGATTAACTGTACCCCTTCAACCTTAACCAAGAATGAAAAGTGGTATCACATTCCTTCACAGCCCTTTCATATTCAGGTGAAGGTACTGGATGCCATTCAAGTCGATGATCTTTTGGAAGATGCCAGCGTAAATCCCAAAAATGTGCGTCAGCTCAATCATCAATTACACCAATTTTTTAACCAAGAGTTATCTAAAAAATGAGCAATCTTGCTGATGAGTTAAAGCAAATGATTATTGATGTTCTAGCCCTTGAGGACATCAGCATAGAAGATATTGACACCGATGCCCCTTTATTTGGCGATGGTTTGGGTCTGGATTCTATTGATGCCCTGGAACTTGGCCTGGCTTTGAAAAAGCGTTACAACATTCATTTGAATGCTGAATCGGCAGAAACCAAACAACATTTTAAATCAATTCAAAGTCTGGTTGCTTTGGTTGAAGCACAGCAACAGGTATAAGAGGTAGTCATGCTAACTCAGGAACAAGTACTGGAAAAACTTAGAGAATGGATGGAAGATCTGTTTGAAATTAGCCCTGAAGATGTTCAGCTGGATGCCAATTTAGCCACCGATCTGGATGTCGACAGTATTGATGCGATTGATCTGGTGGTCAAAATCAAGGAACTGACCGGCAAGCAGGTCAATCCTGAAGATTTTAAAAATGTCCGTACGGTGCAGGATGTGGTAACCGTAATTCAGAATATGTCTGCTGCATGAAATGGCTCTTGAAAGGGATAGTGGCAATTGGCTTGCTTCTTTATCCCTTTTTAGTGGGCTATAGCTTGGCCCATGGACAATATGTCTGGGTCAGCAGCCTGCTGATTGTTTTGGGACTCTTGCGCCTGTTCAGTAAGGGCAATACCTTGCTGTGGCCTTTAACCGGCTTTGCCATTTTGTGTGGTAGCTTGAGCCTGATTTTAAAAGATCATGCCTGGCTGAAACTGTATCCGGTATTGATGAGTGTCGGGGCATGTATGATTTTTGCCTCGACCTTAATCCGTCCACCGTCCATGATTGAGCGTTTTGCCCGATTGGCTGAACCAGATTTACCCGAAGCAGGTGTGATCTGGACCCGTAAAGTCACCATGGTGTGGTGCGGTTTTTTTGTATTGAATGCCTTGATTGCCTTGGCGACAGTCTTGTTTGCTTCCATGCAGACTTGGGTGCTATATAACGGCTTTATTTCCTATGTGTTGATGGGGCTACTATTACTGGGCGAATTTATCTTGCGTAAGCGGCACCAGCGCTTAAATCAAATTCAGGAATAAAAATAGAATATTATGTTGTGTCATTTTCAAAGTCATCTTCATTCACAGAAAGCACTGTGCATTCAGCCTGATTTAAGCCAAATCCGCTTTCAGGATTTCTGGCAGGATGTGATACAACAAAGCCAGGCAATTGAGTTTCTAGAACAAGAAAGTTGGGCCTTATGGGAACCTGACAGTTACCAGTTTTTAGTACTGCTGTTCGCTGCACTGCTGGCCAAAAAACAGGTATTACTACCTCCGCACCGGGTCAGTGACTTAGAAAAAGAACTGGCTGAACAGAACATTTATTTTTTACAGCGTCAGCCTGTAGCTATTTCCCACAACCAGCCGATTGAACTCAATCTGGATGATGCCTTTTTAAATCAGGCGCAAATCTATTTTTATACTTCGGGTTCAACTGGACAGCCGAAGAAAATCCCGCGCAGCTTGCGCCAGTTGCTGAATGAAGTGCAGGGGCTGGATGCCAGTTTTCAGTTGCCTGAACAGACGATTGCGATTGCCACAGTGAGCCATCAGCATATCTATGGCCTACTGTTTAAGTTGCTTTGGCCCTTAGCCAGCGGTCGCTGTTTTTATCAGGCACAGCTGGCTTTTCCTGAAGATGTAGCGGATATCCAGAAAAAACTAAGCACTTTCAAGATTGATAATTATGTGATTTCCAGTCCGGCCCTGTTAAAGCGCTGGACCCGTGATGTCTTGTTGCAAGATTGCATCACCGTTTATTCATCCGGCGGGAAACTGGAATCCAGCGTACGGCCCTATCTGAATCGTCCCATTACCGAAGTGTTTGGCAGTTCGGAAACTGGCGGCATTGCCCATCGCCAGCAGGATGATGCCTTGTGGATGCCTTTTGCCAATGTCGATATTCAGGCCAGTGAGCAGCAGGAACTCCAGGTCAGAACCAATCATGCCTTTAGTGAAGACTGGATTTTCACTGGCGATAAGGTCGAAGTTATTGAGCCGGGCAATTTGAAAAGTCCATTTCATTTGTTGGGTCGCTTGGACCGGATCGTCAAACTGGAAGAAAAACGTTTAAGTCTGGATGCCATCGAGCAGAAAATTATCGAGCTGGATGACATCGTACAGTGTCATGTGCTGATTCTTGAACGGGAACATCGTCAGATTTTAGCCTGTGTGGCAGTATTGTCTGATTCAGCCAGACTACAGTTAAAGCAAGGTACTAAGGCACAATGCGTGGCAGCCTTAAAAAACCAGTTAAAGTCCAAGCTGGAAGGCATTGCCATTCCCAGACAGTGGCGTTTTTTGACACAATTACCGCAAAATGCCCAATCCAAGCTGAATAAACACTACATGAAATCCTTATTTCAACCGATGTTGTTGCCTATAGTACTGGAACAGCAGCATGAGTCAGAGCAGGTCAGCTATCGTTTGGAGTTTTCACCTGAACTGGAATGCTTTAAAGGGCATTTCCCGGGCAAACCTATTTTCCCGGGAGTAGGACAAATCGGTTTTATCCAGCATTTTGCTCGTCAGAGCTGGGCAGAGCTGGAATGGTGTAACGGTTTTGAGCAATTAAAATTTCAGGACCTGATTCAACCGTATATGGTGTTGCAACTGAAATTGACCAGAAAATTGCACAAAGTCAGTTTTGAGCTTTGCCATGCAGAGCAGACTTTGGCCTCTGGTCGATTGCTGTTTCATATACCTACTGAATCGGCTTAAAAAGGACGATTTATGCAGCATTGTTTTGTCATTCCGGTATATAACCATCCTCATTATATTGAAGCTTTGGTCGCCCATCTGGATCAGTTTCAAATGCCGATCATTCTGGTGAATGATGGCAGTGATGCCGCATGTACCCAGCTTTTACATGATCTTGCGCTGAAACATTCCCGGGTGGATCTGGTTGAACACACGCATAATCAGGGCAAAGGACAGGCTGTCATCACCGGATTGCGCCATTCGTATGCTTTAGGTTTCAGTCATGCCTTGCAGCTCGATGCTGACGGTCAGCATGACTGGCAGGATGTGGAAAAATTCCTGCAAATTTCCCAGCAACACCCGGACGCGATGGTTATCGGTCAGCCGGTTTTTGATGCATCAGTGCCGAAAAAACGCCTTTATGGCCGTTATGCCACGCATATCTGGGTCTGGATTAACAGCCTGTCCTTGGAGATCAAGGACAGCATGTGCGGTTTCCGAGTTTATCCTTTAGCCAAGACGATTCAAGTACTAGACTCTGCAAAATTTCAGCCACGTATGGGCTTTGATAGCGAGATTCTGGTGCGTCTGAAATGGGCCAATGTATCTTTTATCAATGTGCCGACCAAAGTCATTTATCCGGAAGATGGCATTTCCCATTTCAACGCCTGGCGTGACAACTGGGGAATGAGTCAGACCCATGCCAAATTGCTGGGTGGGATGCTGATTCGTTTGCCGCAATTATTGCGACAAAAAATGCAAGGTTGATACTGTGGCTGATCTGAACCCGACCCAATGGAATAACATCAAAGAACGTGGCGGTATGTTACCGTTGACTTTGATGTTGGCTTTCTATCGCGTAGGCGGGCGATGGCTGTGTCGCATATTGCTGTATTTTATTATCTTGTGGTATTGGCTGTTTGCGATCGCAGCACGTCAGGCTTCACTGCAATATTTGACCCGATTGCACCATTTTGCAGGTAAAAATTCTCCATTTCCGCATACGCCGAGTCTGACCCATAGCTATCAGCATTTTATGCAGTTTGGTGAATGTATTCTGGATAAAATTGAAGGCTGGCTGGGCAATATTCCCGAGCAGCAATTACAGTTGCATGGTCATGAGCATTTTCGTGCCCGCTATCAAAAGGGGGCTGTCATTGTGGTGTCGCATTTTGGCAATATCGAGTTGCTGCGGGCGATCAAGTCGGAATATCCACAAAAAATTAATGTGCTGGTCTATCAAAAACATGCCACCAAATTTAACCAGTTCCTGAAAAAACTCAATCATCATGCCGATGTCAATTTGATCTCGGTGGATGAACTGGGTATTGAAACTGCCCTGATTTTGCAGGAAAAACTTGATCAGGGTGAATGGGTGATTGTGGCAGCAGACCGCGTACCGGTGCAGTCAGACCGGGTTCAATCCGTTTCATTTTTAGCTGAACAGGCGAACTGGCCGCAAGGGGCCTGGATTTTGGCCAGTTTGCTGAAAGTGCCAGTGCTGGCCGTGTTCTGTTATCGGGTCGGTACTCATTTTGAAGTACATATCCATTCGATTGCTGAACAACTGAATTTTCCGCGTAACAACCGTCTGCAAGCCATGCAAACGACCATCCGTGAATATGTATCACTCCTTGAGCAGCACTGTATTCGTGCGCCGTATCAATGGTTTAATTTTTATAATTTTTGGAACAAAGATTAATGCAAGTTTTAGTTATTGGGGAACATCCACTTTCAATTGAAGATGTGGTGGCAGTCGCACGTCAGGAAAAACGCGTGG
Organism: Acinetobacter sp. SA01; assembly: GCF_011319235.1. NCBI lineage: Bacteria > Pseudomonadati > Pseudomonadota > Gammaproteobacteria > Moraxellales > Moraxellaceae > Acinetobacter > Acinetobacter sp. SA01. The sequence goes on along the minus strand of NZ_WXXM01000018.1, from coordinate 19,822 downwards.
CTTTACCGGACTCGAATGAATGGCGCAATTTGATTCAGCGCGGTGCTGATTTTCTGGATCAACTGTTGCAGGATGAAGGCGTGATTTATGGCGTGACCACCGGTTATGGCGATTCCTGTCTGGTGGAAATTCCTGCACATCAGGTCAATGAACTGCCTTTGCATTTATCGCGTTTCCATGGCTGTGGTCTGGGACAAAATCTGGATTTAATTACCGCACGTGCAGTAGTGGTGACACGCCTGTGCTCGCTGGCACGTGGCTATTCCGGGGTTTCGCATGCGCTGCTGGAACGTCTGGTGTGGATGTTAAATGAAAACGTGATTCCGGTGATTCCCTCTGAAGGTTCGGTGGGGGCCAGTGGCGATTTAACGCCATTGTCCTATATTGCCGGGGCTTTGGTCGGTGAACGCGATGTGTATGATCAGGGACAGATTGTTCCGGTCAGTCAGGTCTATGCAGAAAAAGACCTAGAACCTTTGGTGATGCGTCCCAAAGAGGGGTTGGCACTGATGAACGGTACGGCGGTGATGACCGCAATTGCCTGCCTGAACTATAAAAAAGCCGAACAGATCAGCTTGGCCAGTACCTGTATTACCGCGCTGAATGTATTGGCTTTAGAAGGTAATCCGAGCCATTTTGATGAAGTGCTTTTTGCGCAAAAACCGCATCCGGGCCAGCAAAATATTGCCGCACAGCTGCGTGACTGGCTGAACAGTGAAGTACAGACTGAACATCAAAGTTCACGCTTGCAGGACCGTTATTCGCTACGCTGTGCACCGCATATTATTGGCGTGTTTGAAGATTCTAAAGTATGGCTGCGCCAGTTTATTGAAAATGAACTGAATTCCAGTAATGACAATCCGCTGATTGATCCTGTGAACTTGCGTGTATTGCACGGCGGGCATTTCTATGGTGGCCATATTGCCCAGGCCATGGACAGTCTGAAAATCATGATCGCCAATATTGCTGATTTAATGGACCGTCAATTGGCGCAACTGGTGGACTATAAAATGAATAATGGTTTGCCGCGTAACTTAACCGGAGCAACAGATGAGCGCCTACCGCTGAATCATGGCTTTAAGGCGGTGCAGATTGGCGTGTCGGCATGGACCGCGGAAGCCTTGAAACAGACACTTTCGGCTTCGATTTTCTCGCGCTCGACCGAATGTCATAACCAGGACAAGGTCAGTATGGGCACCATTGCCGCACGCGATGCCAGCCGTGTGATTGTATTGACCGAACAGGTCATTGCGGCCCTGTGCTGTGCCAGTGTACAGGCCATTCATTTAAAAACTCTGGATGGAAAATTGTCTGAAGTCCTCGCCACATTTAAGGCCTGGGTATTAGAGACTTTTGATTATGTGGTTGAAGACCGGCCATTGCAGCAGGAGTTGCAGCAACTGGTCGACCGACTGGAAAATCTGCAATTATTGAACAGTGGACTTGTTCGCTAAACGTGATGGGAAACAGACGATGCATGCCGATGTGATTATAGAAGTGCCCTTTCATGATGTAGATACCATGGATGTGGTCTGGCATGGGCATTATTTAAAGTATTTTGAAATTGCCCGCTGCAAGTTGCTGGACCAGTTTCAGTATAACTATAAGCAGATGCGTGATTCCGGCTATGCCTGGCCGGTGATTGAAAGTCATGTGCGTTATGCGCATGGCATCCTGTTTGAGCAGAAAATTCGGGTGCGCGCCATTTTAAAAGAATGGGAAAACCGCCTGAAAATTGAATACCAGATTTTTGATGTGGAAAGTGGAAAAAGGCTCACCAAAGGCTATACCACGCAAGTGGCGGTCCATATTGCCAGTCGGGAAATGTGTTTCCAGTCGCCGCAAGTTTTATTGCAGCGTTTAAATGCCTGGTCTGAATTTAAGCCGGAGTAAAGCAAGATGACATCTTTCAATCTACCACGAGCAGTAGGATTATTCCTGGCTGGACTACTGTTGCTGATCACGTTGCTGTCACAAGCAGTACATGCGCAAAATCCGCAGCTCCGACAGATCTTTGCTCAACTTTCCGAAACACCAACGGTGCGGGCCAATTTTGAACAGCAAAAAAAACTGGCGAGCATGAACAAAACCTTTGTCTCTAAAGGCACGGTGTTATTTTCCAAATCGCAGGGCGTGATCTGGAAAATCCAGAATCCGGTCAAGGCTGACCTGATTGTGACCCCACGGAAACTGGTGCAAAAAACCCAGCGGACCTATAGCCAGATTGAAATTGATAAATCTCCTTATGGTTCGGTCGCGACTATGTTCCTGCAGCTGATGTCGGGGAATGAAGCGGCTTTGGCCAAAAACTTCAATATTGTTTCGGCCAGTTATAGTCCGGCACAGTGGAATGTGGCCTTAACCCCGAAAAGCAGTTTATTTAAAAAACTGTTTGTCCGGGTCGATGCACAAGGGCAGCGTTATGTGGACCGTATTGTGATTCGCGAGAAAGCCAATAACAGCACCAGCATTCGCTTTAGCCAGCAAACCACCCAACTCCAAACCTTAACGGCTGAGGAAAATGCACTTTTCCAACTGGCAAAATAAATTTACCGCACTGTGGCTGATTGTACTCAGCGTGATTGCCATTGCGCTGGGTAGCGCATGGCTGAAAAAAGACATTCATATTCAAACCAATATCTTTGCCTTATTGCCGGAAGCCCACCATGACCCGCGGTTGGAACAGGCACAGCAATATGTCAGTCAGCAGCTGAATGACAAGGTCTTTGTGGTGCTGGATGCTAAAGATGATGCCTCTTTAGACAAAGCTACAGCGACTTTTAAACAAAGCGTGGCGGCAACGGATTTATGGCAACCGTTACATGCACAGCTGGACAGCGAGAAGTTTGCCCAAGTGTTGTATCAGCATCGTGCCGGTCTGCTGTTATCTACAGATCAAAAGCTGCTGGAGCAACAGGATTATGTCGCGCTGAACGAACAGGGCCTGTTGCAGATCATGAGTCCGGGTATGCCGGTCACAGCAGAGCTGTTACAACAAGACCCGCTCTTATTATTTCCACGTTATGCTGTCGGCTTATCCGGTTTACAGACGAATCCAGATATTGTGCTGGAAGATGGCTTTGCCACCATTCGCGATGAGCAGGGCATTTCCCGTCTTATTGTCTTGCAGCTTAAAAATAGCCCTTACAATATTGATTATCAGGAAAAAACTGCCGCATGGATTGCGCAGTTAAATTTAAAATTGAAACAGATGCGAGTTGAGCCGCACTGGACCGGCACCTTGCTGTTTGCCCAGTTCGGTACCACCTCGGCAGAAAAAGAAATTTCCACCATTGGGGTGGGTTCGACCATCGGAATTTTCTTCCTGGTACTGTTTGGTTTCCGCTCGGTTCGTCCCATGCTCACGGAAATGATTGCTGTAGGCACCGGCTGTCTGGTGGCCTTTGCTATCACCCATGCAGTATTTGGGGAAATTCACCTGATGACCCTGGTGTTTGGTGCCAGTCTGGTCGGAGTCTGTGTCGACTTTTCCTTTTACTTTATGGCGATGCAATCACAGCATCGGCATATTGATGGTTTTGCCGTACTTAAACCGCTGTTGCCTAGCCTGTTTATGGGGCTGATGACCACCTTGGTCGCTTATATTTTCCTCAGCTTTACCCCATTTCCAGGCTTTAGGCAGATTGCTGTTTTCTCAATGGTGGGGCTGGCTGCGGCATGGATTACCAGCATTTTATTGTTGCCAAGACTGCCGGCATTAAATGCCGAACCGGCAATTCGCCGCTTGAGTTTTATTGGCCAAGCCCGAACCTTTATTCAGACCAGAAAGGGGCTGCGTTATGGCTTGATCGCTGTGATTACGGTCGTCACCGGCAGCAGCCTGATGTTGCTGCAAAGCAATGATGATATCCGTAACCTGCAAAGTATGGATCAAAAGCTGAAACAGGAAGACCAGTATGTGCGTGAACGCTTTATGCAGCAGCAAAGCAGTGAATACTTTGTGGTGCATGGCGATACGCTGCAGCAGCTAGAACAGAATGAACAGCAATTGCTGCAAAAACTGCAACTGTTACAGGCGCAAAACAAGCTGGAGGGTGTTCAGGCTTTAGGTCAATGGCTGCCCTCCAAAGCGCAGCAGCAACACAATATTCAATTGTTGCAAGCCATTCCAGCCAGCGCCTTAAATGAATACGCTGCTGCATTGCAGCTGAATCCTGCAGAGGTACTGGCTTGGCAAAAACAGTTGGCCCGGCAGCCTTTACTCAGTCCAGCTGAAATGAGCCAGCATCCTTTGGCCTTTTTACAAATGAGCCCAACCGAGCGTCTGGTGCTGCTGCAAAATGTACATGATGTATCTGCCCTGCAACAGCTGAATAGTCCACAGGTACAGTTATTGCGCCCGGTGAACCAGCTGTCTGAGCTGTTCCAGCAACACCGTATTCAGGCACAGTGGTTGCTGTTATCTGCTTTAGTCTGCCTGATGATTGGTCTAGGTATCCTGTATGGGCTGAAGTCGATTTTGCCTTTAGTGTTACCGGTCAGTCTGGCTTTAATGACCACCTTCGCCATTCAGGCCTGGCTCGGAGTGGAAATCAATCTGTTCAGCATTATGGGCACTTTCCTGATTATCGGGATTGGGGTGGACTATGCCATTTTTTACCGCCATGGACATGATCATCCACAAGTAGTTGGCATGGCCTTATTCCTATGTATGATGTCGACCTTATTAGGTTTCGGGTTATTATCCTTTAGCCAGACTTATGCCATTCACTGCTTTGGTTTGACGGTTTTATTTGGGGTTATTTTTTCATTTATCTATGCAACATTGTTTACATCATCCGATGCCAAACATGTTGTGCTTCAACAGTATCAGCCAAAGAGCTGAAAAAATAAGGTACAGTGCAATGAGCACCATGCAACACACAGATGTATTGATTATTGGCGCAGGGCCATCGGGGAGTTCGGCAGCAGCATTACTGCGCCAGAAAGGCTATCAGGTCACGATCATCGAAAAACAGCATTTTCCACGCTTTTCCATTGGCGAATCATTACTGCCGCAATCGATGGTTTTTTTAGAGGAAGCCGGATTGCTGGATACGGTGCGTGAGCATGTCGAACAGTTTGCCTTCCAGTTTAAAAATGGCGCGGCTTTTTTAAAGGGGCAGCAGCGCAGTTTTTATGATTTCCGAGAGAAATTTAGTGATGGTCCCGGCACCACCTGGCAGGTGCGCCGTGCCAATTTTGACCATTTGCTGGCACAGCAGGCAGAAAAATACGGTGCCGACATCCGTTTCGGTCATGAAGTGATTGATGTTGATGTGGTACCAGAACATCCCGTACTCACGGTTAAAGACGAACAGCAGCAGGTCTATCAGATTCAGGGTAAATTTTTACTCGATGCCAGCGGTTTTGGCCGGATTTTACCGAAATTCCTCGATCTGGAAAGCCCATCCGATTTTCCGGTACGTCGTGCCGTGTTTACTCATATTGAAGATGGCATTCTGGATGACCCGGAATTTGACCGGGAAAAAATCCTGATTACGGTACATGCCAAAGACCCACGTGCCTGGTACTGGCTGATTCCATTTGCTGATGGCCGTTCCTCTTTCGGGGTCGTAGCCGAGCAGGATTTCTTTGAACGCTATGGCTTTGATGGCAGTGCCGATTATGATCTGAATGCCTTGTTGCCGCGGATTCTGGCAGATGAAGAAAGCCTGTCGCATGTGCTGCGCAATGTCAAATTTGACATGCCGGTGCGTACCCTGGTGGGCTACTCTGCCGATGTCAAACATCTGGCCAAGCGTAACTATGCTTTATTGGGTAATGCCGGTGAATTCCTCGACCCGGTATTTTCTTCCGGTGTGACCATTGCCCTGAAATCTGCCAGTCTGGCCATTCCGCTGGTTGATCAGCAGCTGCAAGGACAGCCGGTCGACTGGACGGAGCAATATGAAAAACCGCTACGTGCCGGTATTCAGGTGTTCCGTGCCTATGTGGAATCATGGTACAGCGGTGAATTTCAGGATGTGGTGTTCTCGAAAAATCAGGATGATAAAATCCGCCGCATGGTCTCTTCCTTACTGGCCGGCTATGCCTGGGACAGCAGCAATCCAATTTATAAAAATGCCAAAAAGCGTTTAAGCACGCTGGCAGAATATTGCTGTGATCCGCAGTTACAACACATCGAGATGAACGGTGCCTAGAATGAAACTGAAATGGACGGGGATTTTGCTTGGTGCAGTCCTGCTATGCAGTGGCTGCCAGTCCATGCTGCCTCAAGCACCAGGTCTGGCAACGGCTACCTGGACTGCACAAAACTACCAGCGTCAGGATCAGTTAGAAATTCAATGGAAAGCGCACAGTTTCAGCTTTTTACTGTATCAGCAACAAAAAGGTCAAAAGCTGGAAATGTTGGCTTTGACCCTGACCGGGCAGCAGTTATTCAAGCTCAGTTTTGATGGCCGCAAGGTTGATGTCGAACAGCGCATTGCACCAATGAAGCTGTTGCCATTTGAATTTGTGGTGCGCGACATTCTCTATGCCACCTATCCGGATTTTGCCCGCTTGCAGCAGAATGTCCACATTGAAACTTCGGCTCAGACCCGGAAAGTATGGATCAATCAGCAGTATGTACTGAATATTCAACAGCAGGACGGGGCCATTGAGCTGAACAATCTGCAGGTGCCGTACCAGATGGTCATCAGTCCTATCAGCGAAGGCCTGACCAGCACAGAGGGGGAAAACCCGGATGTGCAAAGCACTGAATAAGGGGGATGAGCATGGGCGATAAAATCACACAATATCCTGCAGTCGGCATTCAGTTGAGTGCCGGTCTATCTGCACTCGGAAATACCGCTGAACAGATCAGACAGGCGCTGACCAAGCAGCAAAATACCTTGAGCCTTCGTTCAGGATTTATTTCGGAAAAACAGGTCTGGGTAGGCGCCTATCAGCAGCCTTTAATCGAAACTGTTCCCTCATTTTTGCAGGATGTTGATTCGCGTAATCTACGTTTTGCTTTAACGGCGTTAAGCTCGATTGAAAGCGAAATCCGAGATTATACTGCGCAGTTTGATCGCAAACGTCTGGCAATTATTCTCGGCACATCGACCTCCGGCATTGCTGACAATGAAATATTGTTGAAACAGTATTTTAACCATCACAGCAAAATTGAAATTAATCACTATAAACAGGAAATGGGTAGTCTGGCCAAAGGCCTACGGATGTATCTGGGCTGGGAAGGTCCAGCATATACCATTTCCACGGCTTGTTCTTCCAGTGCCAAAGCTATGGCGGCAGGACAGCGATTGATTAATGCTGGTCTGGCAGATGCGGTGCTGGTCGGTGGTGTTGATACCTTGTGCCGCTTGACCTTAAATGGTTTTCACAGTCTGGAAAGCCTGTCCAATGGTCTCTGTCAGCCCTGTGGTGCACAGCGTGACGGCATCAATATTGGCGAAGCGGCGGGACTGTTTTTATTGTCCAAAGAAACCGCCCCTGTGATGCTGATGTCCGCCGGTGAGTCGATGGATGCCTGGCATATTTCTGCACCGCATCCGGAAGGCAAAGGGGCTGCCGAAGCCATGCAAAAGGCGCTGGATATGGCCGGCATTAGCGCCAGCGAGATTGGCTATTTAAATATGCACGGAACGGCAACGCCGCAAAATGATGCCATGGAAATCAAAGCCGTGCAGACGGTATTCCAGCAATATGAAGTACCGATCAGCAGCAGCAAACATAAAACCGGGCATTGTCTGGGTGCAGCAGGAGCTATTGAAGCCGTAATTTGCCAGCAGGTGTTAGCCGATCAGTCCTGGCTGCCGCTGCATCATTCAGGCAGTATTGATCCGGAACTGGATGAAGCCAACTATGTGCTGAATGCGCAGTTGCAACAACCGATAGAATATGTCATGAGTAATTCTTTTGCCTTTGGCGGCAGCAATATCAGCCTAATTTTTGGAACAAAACTGAAATGATGGATGTAGTACAGTTTATCCCGCATGAACAGCCGATGGTGTTTGTCGATCATCTGATTGAAGCCAGTGACGTGTTTGCCATTGCCGAACTGGTGATTCGTCCCGAATTGATGTTTTGTGAAGCGGAAGGCTTGCCGACCTGGAGCAGTATTGAACTGATGGCGCAGACCATTAGTGCTTATGCAGGATATAAAGGGAAAATGTCAGGTTTGCCGCCTAAAATTGGTTTTTTATTGGGCACGCGTAAAATGCAATTGCCTGTGCCTTATTTTGCTTTAGGGGAAACCGTCAGGATTAAAGCGGAACAAGGTTATTTACATGAGGGGCTGGGGCAGTTTCAATGTGAAATTGAATACCGGGAACATCGCTTTAGTGCCATGTTGAGTGTATTTGAGCCGCCAGAAATGAAAGAAAAACTTAAGGATACAGTGTGAGTAGACGAATTTTAGTAACAGGCTCAAGCCGTGGAATTGGTAAAGCCATTGCCTTGCAACTGGCACAGGCAGGATTTGATGTAACCGTCCATGCACGCTCCAGACAACAAGAAGCCGAACAGGTGGTTGAAGAAATCCGTGCTTTAGGCCAAGCCAGCCATGCACTGTTATTTGATGTAAATGAACGTGAAAAAGTGCTGCAATTGCTGGAACAGGATGTTGCCGAGCATGGCGCATTTTATGGTGTGGTATTGAACGCAGGCTTAACCCGTGACGCGGCATTTCCGGCCTTAACCGACAGTGACTGGGATGAGGTGGTTTCGACCTCACTGGACGGTTTTTACAATGTACTCAAACCTTTGGTGATGCCGATGATTCGGTTGAAACAGGGCGGCCGCATTGTGACTTTATCTTCGGTTTCAGGTTTGATGGGTAATCGGGGACAGGTCAATTACAGTGCCGCCAAAGCCGGCCTGATTGGCGCGACCAAGGCTTTGGCACTGGAACTGGCGAAACGCAAGATTACTGTGAACTGTGTGGCACCGGGTCTGATTGAAACCGAAATGGTCACTGAAGAAGTGAAAGAACATGCCCTGAAAATGATTCCATTACAACGCATGGGGCATGTCGATGAAGTCGCCAAAGTGGTGAAATTTTTATGCAGTGATGATGCCAGTTATATCACCCGACAGGTGATTTCTGTCAATGGGGGCTTGATTTGATGAAACGTGTTGTAGTGACAGGCATGGCCGGAATCACCTCTTTAGGTGAAACCGCAGATCAGATTTTTAGTCAATTTGAACAGGGAAAAAGTGGTATCCGCTATATGCCGGACTGGGAAGTGTATACCGACTTGCGCAGCAAACTGGGTGGTCCGGTCGAATCCTATACTATTCCTAAACATTTTAACCGTAAAGTGACACGCGGCATGGGTCGGGTGGCTTTAATGTCCACGGTCTGTGCTGAAAAAGCCTTGGAAGATGCAGGTCTGTTAAATAACCCGATTTTAAACAGTGGCCAGACTGGTGTGGCCTTCGGTTCATCTGCCGGCAGTGTCGATGCAATTGGCGAGTTTGGCAGCATGTTGATTGATAACAACATGAACAAGCTGAATGCCACCACGTATATCCGCATGATGTCGCATACCAGTGCCGTCAACATGACCGTTTATTTTGGCTTGAAAGGTTTAACTTTACCGACATCCAGTGCCTGTACTTCAGGTTCCATGGCGATTGGTCAGGCCTATGAAGCCATTAAATATGGCAAGCAGACTGTAATGCTGGCAGGGGGTGCCGAGGAGCTTAGTGCCGCAGGTTCCGCGGTGTTTGATGTGCTGATGGCGACCAGTAGTCAAAATGAGCATCCGGAAAAAACGCCGCGTCCATTCGATAGCAAACGTGATGGTCTGGTGGTCGGTGAAGGCGCTGGCTGTTTAATTCTGGAAGAATATCAACATGCCCAAGCACGTGGTGCCAAAATTTATGCAGAAATCATCGGTTACGGCAGCAACACCGATGGTCAGCATGTCACCCGTCCAGATGCTGAAATGATGGGACGCTGTATCCAGTTGGCTCTGTCAGATGCGCAAATTGCAGCAGACCAAGTGGACTATGTCAATGCGCATGGAACCTCCACCGATCAGGGTGATATTGCCGAAACGCAAGCTACTGCTCGCGTACTGGGTAAAAAACCGATCAGCTCTTTAAAAAGCTATTTCGGGCATACGCTGGGCGCATGTGGGGCAATTGAAGCCTGGCTCAGTATTGAAATGATGCAGCGTAGCCAGTTTATACCGACATTAAATCTGGATGAAATTGATGCGGTCTGTGGCGATCTGGATTACATTGTCAAACAGTCAAGAAATATGCATGCCGACATAGTTATGAGTAACAATTTTGCTTTTGGAGGAATTAATACCTCCCTGATCTTTAAACGTGTCTAACAACAACTAGAGGGTATACATCATGTTGATGAAGAAATTAACACTTACAGCTGCATTGTGTTTGGGTGGAGTGGTTTCAGCTCAAGCTGCAGACCAAATGCATGACTTCAACTTTCAGGAAGCGGTGAGTCGTGCCGTTGGTGACGGTACGCTGGATGGTTCGGTTAAGTTTTACTTGGCGGGTACACGTGCGGGTGGAAAAGTCATTCAAAAAGGTTTGGTAAGCAACAAGAAAACTAATGGCTTTGCCAAGTCTGCTGAAAGCTCATGCGATCATGTTTTGCGTTCAGCCTTGATTCAATTTCAGAACACGGCAAAAGCCAAAGGGGCCAACGCTGTGACCAATATCGTGAGTTTCTATAAGTCCAATGAAACCCGCAGTACCACCACTTATCAATGTGCCAAAGGAACTGCGGTTGCCGGTGTAGCCTTAAAAGGGGATCTTGCAAAACTATAAGCTTGTGCATTCATACGGATAAAATTTCAGATCTCGTACAGCATTTTATATTTTTGACCTGCATAAAAAAGCCCATCAGATGATGGGCTTTTTTATCGAATTTAAAGAAAGCACAGAAATTACTTTGGAATTTCCTGTTCTTCATCAAATTCAGGTTTCACCTGTACAATAAAGTCTTGACGGTTCAGACCGCGCCATAAGGCAAATGCAGTACCAATATAAATTGAAGAATAGGTACCGACAAATACACCAATAAACATTGCAATCGAGAACCAGTGTAGACCTTCACCGCCCAGGAACATCATCGCGACAACGACCAGCAATAAGGTCATGGAGGTGTGGATGGTACGACGTAAGGTTTCAGTCAACGCGATATTGACGATTTCAACTGGTGAGGCACCGCGAATCTTGCGGAAATTTTCACGGATACGGTCGGATACCACAATGTTATCGTTTAACGAGAAACCTAACAGCGCAAGAATAGCTGCCAGTACGGTTAAATCAAACGGCCATTGCATCATGGCAAAAATACCAATGGTGACAATGATGTCATGGAATAACGAAAGTACCGCACCTACCGCCAGCTTGAATTCAAAACGAATGGTCACGTAAACCAGCATGAGCAGTAACGCCAAGGCTACAGCACCTGCCGAACGAATATACAGCTCGTTACCGACCTGTCCACCGACAGAATCCACTTTGTGGACCTCAGCAGGGTTATTCGGTAATTGTGCTGCTTTGGTGATGGCGTTATTCAGATCTTCTACTTCAATGTTCTGAACAGGCATACGAACCAAGAGGTCTTTGTTACTGCCGAGGGTTTGTACCACAGCATCTTTAAAACCGGCCTGGTTCAAAGCTTGAATAACTTCGACCTGATTGGCCGGTTGTTTATAGTTCAGCTCGGCAGAAACACCGCCAGTAAAGTCCAGACCGAGGTTTAGACCTTTGGTGGCAATAAAGAAAATACTGGCCAGGGTTAAAAGAATAGAGATGATTGCCGCAGGTTTGGCAATCTTCATAAAGTCAATGATGCGCTCATCATCCGGGCGACCGTATTTCTTTTTCGGTTGAGTCATATCAGTCATCTTCGATCTCCTAAATGCTCAACTTTTTCAAGTTACGTTTTTTGCCATAAATAAGCTGTACGATGGCACGTGTTACCGTAATGGCTGTAAACATCGAGCAGACAATACCGATCATTAATGTCACCGCGAAGCCCTTAATCGGACCTGTACCAATGGCAAACAGAATGAATGCAACCAGGAAGGTGGTTAAGTTCGAGTCAAAAATGGTGTTATAGGCCCGATCATAACCGGCGACAATCGCCTGTTTGGGCGAGGCGCCCCATTTCATTTCTTCCCGTATTCGCTCACAGATCAGTACGTTGGCATCGACCGCCATACCAATGGTAATCACGATACCGGCAATACCCGGAAGGGTGAGGGAAGCGCCAATCCATGACATGACGGTCAGGATCATAGCCAGGTTAAACACCAGTGCAAAGTTGGCAATTACACCGAACAGACGGAAGAACACCACCATCCAGATCGCAACCAGAAGGAAGCCGATTTGAGTCGATAACACGCCTTTGTCAATATTTTCCTGACCCAGGCTCGGACCAACCACACGTTCTTCAACGAAGTACATCGGCGCTGCAAGTGCACCGGCACGAAGCATCAAGGCAAGTTCAGCCGCTTCCTGTGGTGAATCCAGACCGGTAATACGGAATTGAGAGCCTAACACCGCTTGAATGGTTGCAGCATTGATAATCACAGACTCTGCATAAGGAGTACGAACTTCAGTTTGCGCACCAGTTACAGGATCTGGAACATAGCTGATTTTCTGCTTGTTCTCGATGAACAATACCGCCATGCGTTTACCAACCGCATTACGGGTAGCATCTGCCATTAACTTACCGCCAGCGCTGTCCAAAGTAATGTTTACTTCAGCACCACCAGTATCCTGGCTAAAGCCGCTAGAGGCATTCTGAACACGTTCACCGGTCAGAATGCGGTTACGGTTCAGTAATAACTCACGACCGCTATCCAACGATTCATAAGCAAAAGCTTCAGTACCCGGAGGTAGAGCCTGAGCTGTAGACTTTCCGGTATACGGATCGATGTACTGGTCATTCAAATCGGAAACCAGACGGAATTCCAGGTTGGCTGTACGGCCCAAGACGCGTTTCGCTTCAGCAGTGTCCTGAACACCCGGAAGTTCAACTACAATACGGTTGCTGCCTTGAGTTTGAACCAATGCTTCCGCTACACCTAACTCGTTAATACGGTTACGTAAAGTGGTTAAGTTCTGGTTAACGGCATAAGACTGAATTTCCTGCTTGCGCACGTCTGTATAGTTCAGACGTAAAGTTGAACCGGACTCCGAGGCAATTGCTTGCTGGTTGAATTCATTGCCATTACGACGCAAGAAATCCATCACGGCTTCACGGTCACCGTTATTGGCAAACTGAACGGTAATGGTATTGTTATTCAATGACAGGCTGTTGAATTTTAGCTTGTTGTCACGCAATTGACGACGCAGATCAGTCGCCGATGTTTCCATACGCTGACTGATGGCCTTGTCCATATCCACTTCAAGCAGGAAGTGCACACCACCACGTAAGTCCAGACCCAGTTTCATTGGTTTGGCACCAATTTTTTGCAGCCATTCAGGTGTGGTTGGGGCAAGGTTCAAGGCAACAACATAATTATCACCCAATCCGCGACGCAATACTTCTTTGGCTTTTAACTGTGCTTCAGAGGAGTCGAGACGTAAAAGGGCAGCATTATTGCTAAAGCTGTTGTCATGGCTTGAAATTTTTTCACTTTGTAATAATTGCTCTGCTTTTTGTACGATGCTCTGGTCAATTTGGGTGCCGGCTTTGGCACCGGAAATTTGAACAGCAGGTTCATCGGGGTACAAACTAGGCAGCGCGTATAATGTGCTGATCACCAAAACCACAAGGATCAGCAGATATTTCCATGCTGGGTAACGCATCTGTTTTCTTCTTAAAATGAAAAAGTCGTGCTAGGGCACGACTAATTTTGATTAGAGATTATTTAATGTGCCTTCAGGAAGAACTGAAATCACACTTGCGCGCTGAATTTTTACTTCTACGCCACGGCTGAGTTCAACCACTGCAAAATCGCCTTCAATTTTAGTGATTTTGCCCATCAGGCCGCCTGCAAAAACTACTTCGCTACCTACACCCAGGCTTTCAACCAGGGTACGGTGTTCTTTCGCGCGTTTCGCTTGAGGACGCCAGATCAGGAAATAGAAAATTGCGACAAATACCGCAATCATCAAAAGGTTGGTTACCAAACTTGGTTGTTGTGCAGCTTCACCTGCTGCGTGAGCAGTAGAAATAAAAAGGCTCATTTCAATTTCCTAAACTAAAAAATGTATATCAACAATATGATGATAAATAAGATAACTTGTTCAGCAATTTACCTTGTCTTTTTCTTCAGCGCAAATACTGAAAGATTAATCTTCAGGACAAGGTGGGACTTCTAGACCACGACGCGCATAAAAATCCTGTACATATTCATCAAAAGTACCATTATCTAATGCATCACGGATGTCTTGTGTAAACCTTTGGTAATAACGCAGGTTATGAATAGTACCCAGCATGGAACCCAGCATTTCACCGCATTTTTCTAGATGGAACAGATAAGCACGGGTGAAGTTTTGGCAGGTATAGCAGTCACAGTCTGGATCGAGTGGACTTTGGTCATGACGATATTTGGCATTACGAATCCGCACCAGACCGTCTGTCACAAAATAATGACCATTACGTGCATTACGGGTTGGCATGACACAGTCAAACATATCCACACCACGGCGGATGCCTTCCACGATATCTTCAGGCTTGCCGACACCCATCAGGTAACGTGGCTTATTTTCCGGCATTTTCGGTGGAAGATGATCCAGAATCTTGATCATTTCTTCTTTCGGTTCACCGACAGAAAGACCGCCAATAGCAAAGCCATCGAAGTCGATTTCTTTTAAGCCTGCCAGCGATTCATCACGCAGGTCTTCATACATACCGCCCTGAATGATACCGAACAGGGCATTTTTATTTTTTAATACATCATGGTGATGGGTTTTACAGCGTTTTGCCCAGCGCAGTGAAAGCTGCAAAGATTTTTGTGCTTCTTCACGCGTCGCCGGATAAGGCGTACATTCGTCAAAAATCATCACGATGTCTGAATTCAAGGTATGTTGAATATCCATTGAAATTTCAGGTGATAAAAAGACTTTTGAACCATCAATTGGCGAGCGGAAGGTTACACCTTCTTCTTTAATCTTACGCATGGCACCGAGGCTGAAAACCTGGAAGCCGCCTGAATCGGTTAAAATCGGTTTGTTCCACTTCATGAACTCGTGCAAACCGCCATGTTCACGAATCACATCTAGGCCGGGACGCAAATAGAGATGGAAGGTGTTACCTAAAATAATTTGGGCTTTAATATCTTCTACATCACGTGGGAGCATGCCTTTGACTGTACCGTAGGTACCGACAGGCATAAACACGGGGGTTTCCACCACACCGTGTTCCAGCGTTAAGCGACCACGACGGGCACGGCCCGACTGACCTAATTTTTCAAACTTCATAAAATATCCTGGACGAGAGCAAAGCACTGCTTTGGTTGCAGTGCAAGAGCGAAAAAACAGTTCGCCGCCAAAAGTCCGCTATTTTCCTTGATTACGCACATAAACGCCAGTGTTGTCGAATTTTAACTCGATTCTTTTTTGCCGAAGAAAATAAGCTAAAAGTGAGGCTGTGCTTGACCTGCTGAGAGGCATACAGAAAAGATGGTTTTCTGCATGCCGATGTTTTTATTTATTCTAATATCAATGACTTAAAAATTAGGTCGATAGTCAAAACTCTGTGTCGCTGCCAGATCGCGGAAGGGGCGAATGGCTTTTTTACCGAGTGACAGGGTATTGACGATGTTATTGGGAAAAATCTGAATATTGTTATTAAACAGTTCAACATTGCGGTTAAAAATGGTAATCGCTGCCCCGACATTTTCATTTTGCTCTTCAATTTCATTCATCATTTTTAGATAAATTTCATTGGCTTTCAGCTCAGGATAGTTCTCTACCACGACATTGAGACTCTGCATTAATTCCTTATTCAGGCTTTCAACGCGTTGCAACTGGGCAACATCAGCATTGTTTAAATTGAGATTTAAAATATTCTGCCGCAGTTCGGTTACTTTTTCCAAAGTGCCTTGTTCAAAATTGGAATATTGTTCAACCAAAGGTTGCAAGCCATCCAGAACTTTAATCTTCTGACGCTCATAAGTTGCCACATCTGACCAGGAACGAATAGAAGCATTGTGATGACGCACAATATTATTGCGAATCATGATACAGGCTACAATCACGGCAATAATCAACAATAAAAAAATCAATAACCCCATTTATTTGTCCCCAAACATTTACAAGATTGTTATTTTAAAAACTGCGTTAAATCACGCTGTAAACTTTCCAGATACGGTAGTTTAAAAGTACGCAAGTGTCCACGTAATGCAGAAATATCGTGAATATTTTTTGCCCGGCTTGAAATGTGAAATAAATCGGCCGTTCCTAAAAAACATAAGATATGGCTGTCGGGATGGAAAATTAAATCGCCTTGACGCTGAGCAAAAAATTCATCCAGTCTCAACACAAATGCAGGCGTGAGCAGTTTTGCCATCTGCATTTCATCGCTACCAAAAATATTCAGTTTCTGGTTGACTTGAATATCACTGGTATGCCACGGAAAACTGTAAGGATAATAAAACTCCTTGTTGGCCGTAGTGACTGCCACACCGTGTACTTCCACATCAAAAACAAATACACCCCATAAATCTTTGTGTACTTCACTCACCTGTACTTCATTGCCGTCTTTATTACGAATCCGGATTTCATTGACATAATGATATTGAAATACCATCACCTGATGCTGTTTACCTTCATCATCAGTCCATTGGGTGCTGGCGTAATAAGGAAAGTCATTGGAAATGCTGCCCTGATGAAAGACTGGAAATAAACGCTTTAAATGGGCAATAAATAAAACCGGTTGCAGGGGCACAGAAAAATGTTGTGGCTGTTGCTGGAAGGCAAGATTGTATTTTTTAGCAATACTTTGCTGTTCCAGATATTCGATGACTTCATCAACGGGCTTGCTTTCTTCGTAGCTAATATAGGCCCAGAAAATCATAAAAAAACCGCTGATCAGACTGATCTGAATCCAGATATTACCGGGATGGATAAAAATCAGCAGGATAAAAAACAGTCCTGCTGCTGCCAGAAGCAGCGGGAGAACATTTTCAAATTTGAGCACGATTGGGGCATTCCAGGGATGCAGGGCATCTAAAATATCCTGATGCGTCTGAGCCTGGCGGGCAATCTCCCAAAGCCGCGCAATATTATTAAAAACCCGTTCATTTTTTTTACGTCGAATATGAATCGAATATTTAACAGCATCGAGCGGCATGGCGTACTTCTTATTATCAACAATAATTAAGGTGTGATTTTATCAACCAGCATGGCATCGCCATAACTGAAGAAACGGTATTTGGCTTCTACAGCATGATGATAGGCAGCTAAAATATTATCACGATTCGACAATGCCGAAACCAGCATCAATAATGTTGATTCAGGAAGATGGAAGTTGGTAATCAGACGATCAACCACTTTAAACTCGTAACCCGGGTAAATGAAGATTTGGGTATCTCCAGTCCAGCCTTTTAATTCACCGCCATTGGCCTGTGCAGCGCTTTCAGTGGCACGGGTTGCAGTTGTACCGACAGCAATGACTTTATTGCCACGCGCTTTGGTGGCTTTGATCAGCGCCATAGATTCATCAGACACATCACACCATTCACTGTGCATGATATGGTTTTCAATATCGTTAGTCCGTACCGGAAGGAAGGTTCCTGCACCGACATGCAAGGTCACAAAGGTTTTCTGGATGCCTTTTTCTTCAAGTTTTTTTAACAGGGCTTCGTCAAAATGCAGGCTGGCAGTCGGGGCCGCAACACTGGCCAGTTTAGTTGGGTCATTAAAGACGGTCTGATAACGCTCGGTATCAATTGATTCTGCTTCACGGTTGAAATAAGGCGGAATTGGCAAAGCACCATATAAATCTAGAACATTTAAAATGGGCTGAGAAAACTCGACAATGAACAGGTTTTCATGACGACCTTTGACTGTGACTTTTACTTCATCTGGACCAATGAACAGTTCTGCGCCTTCTTTTGGCGAGTTACTGGCTTTAATATGGCAATGTGCAATGAACTTGTCCAGCATGCGTTCCACTAAAACTTCAACCGCACCCCCAGTGGCACGTTTACCTTTCAGACGTGCTTTCATGACCTTGGTGTCATTTAAAACCAGCAAATCACCTTCATTCAGTAAATTTAGAATATCTGTAAATTGATGGTCATGATATTGACCTTGAGCATCAAGATGCAAAAGGCGTGAAGCACTACGGGTTTCAAGTGGATAACGGGCGATCAGCTCGTCAGGGAGATCAAAGTTAAAGTCAGAAAGTTGCATCTTCAATGTATTGAAATAAGAAAAACATCCGCATTATAGGCTGGAAAAGCACAAAACAGATGATATGTGATGTTTTTTAAAACAAAGTTTTTGATTTTGATTTAAAATTGAGCGATCGATTAATTTAGATAATTGACAATTCCAAGTTTGAGAGTAATATAGCCACCACAAGCTAATCAGCTTGCAACACCTTTCCCGAGGTGGTGAAATTGGTAGACGCGGCGGACTCAAAATCCGCTGTCAGAGATGACGTGTCGGTTCGAGTCCGACCCTCGGGACCAAGATTTTGAAAAACCCCAAGCATATTAAGTCTTGGGGTTTTTTATTGCCTGATGAAAATAAATTGATTTGATGTATCGTGGATATGCATTATATATTTTGAACTTTATATAAAAAATTTGAAAAATTGTTGTTTGATTTAACAAAGTATTAATGAATAGAAAAGGGGAAATATGTCGGCAAATTTAAATGCAGAATTAAATCTAAACCAGTTTGCATTAAAAATACTAGAAAGTGCTTATGGATTAGAATTTACATGCGTAATTATTTTTCTAATTGTTGTGGTTGCGAGTATTTACTTTATCGCTAAATCAGGGGTAATTACTGGTTTGAGGGAATTTAGTGAACATAGGCGAAGAAAAAGGAATAAGCAAATTAATGAACAGGAAAAACTCTTAGTGGGTGACACTTTGTTAGAGTGTTCTGATGAGTTGCAATATCATTTAAAGGTTTCTAAATTAGCGAATTACTTAAATATAAAAAATAAAGATATAGATTTACTTAAGTACATTTTATCCTGTCGGGATAAAGACAAGGCAGTAAGGCTATACAAACTTGGGAAAGATTATTTAGAAAAAGATAAGGAAAGTAATAATTATAAGTTAAAGACAAAATACACGCTAAAAAGAATAAAGTGGTATGGGTATTTGGGAACTATTTTATATATTTTGATTAATATTTTGGGTTCAACGCCATATCTTGTTGTTACGTATCTTAAATTTGCTTATAGAAAAGAGGATTTTACTGTATCTAATGATCTAAATTATCTTATGTTTTTTTTTCTTTATAATCTTTTTTGTGATTTCGTTGCTTGTGTTGTGGCATTGCCTTAGACCCGAGGCGGCAAAAAATTTCTTGGAAATGGAAAAAATTAATAAATATTCTAGGGCGTGTCCTCATTTGAAGAATTGGTTTTAAATGCTTAAAATCCTCCTTTAAGCTCTTTTCATTTCTACATTTTTTCAATGGCACGTACTCTTCTCACTGATGATATTTGGCAGCAAATTCAAGATACTATGCGATTACACGGTTGTTACTGTTCAAAAAACAGTAGAAATATCATGGAAGCTATCTTATGGAAACTACGTACGGGTGCGACATGGCGTGATATTCCTCAAGAACTTTGCCCTTGGCAAACTGCTTACAATCGCTTTAATCGCTGGGCAAGTAAGGGATTATGGGATAAATTTTTTTTAGATTACGAGGCATTCTGGATCAG
>NZ_WXXM01000017.1:0-65942 GCF_011319235.1 Acinetobacter sp. SA01 | reverse complement strand
GTAATTTCTACCATCAATCAATGAAAATAATTTCGATCAATCAACCAGTAAAAATCCACACAAGTTGTTCTTCATAATCTCTTAATGATCTTCTTACTGATTCGTCACCAGCAAGCCAGGTCGGCTATATTACACTAGATATTCTCAGTGTCAATCAGTAATTCAAATTATTTTAAACTTTCTTTCTAAAACCAAATCTCAACACTTCGCGCTAAGTTGCTGTTTTATCAGAAGTTTTAATCTTCATCACCGCCGTTGGATGTGCATTCTACACCATCCCTTATCCAATGCAACTCCTTTTTTTAAATAACTCAACAAAAATATCACGACTGTTTACTTATTGCACAAAATAGAAGGTTTTTATTATTTTTAAGTTTAAATTAACAACATTTTCCACTTAAACCCCAAAAGTAAAGCAAATAATTTTTTCATCTACAGCATTTCTTAAATTATCTTAGCCCCTCTTTCATTTTTGACCGCGATTAATTTGTCTAATTGTTAAATTACAACCAGCTCTTCAATACAGCTTGTTTAGATAAGTGAATAATCAAAGTAAAAAAGTATAATCAGATTTAAAAATAGAATTACCTATCCACCAATTCCGCACAAAAGAGCATTTTAATTTGGGGGATTTCTATTTTACTGAATGCAATTCTATGCATATCTTGAATAAGCTGGCCCCACCAACTGGCGCTACCCCATTATAAGCAATCACATTACTTTTAAAATTTAGACTAGCAGCCTTAATATTATTTAAGCCCTTTTGAATGTTGAATGTTGAATGTTGAATGTTGAATGTTGAATGTTGAATGTTGAATGTTGAATGTTGAATGTTGAATGTTGAATGTTGAATGTTATTATCAAATTTCAGGCATAAAAAAACCGCATTTAAGCGGATCATTTACTTTTAAGTTTATACTTAAAATGGTCGGAGCAGTAGGATTCGAACCTACGACCCTCTGGTCCCAAACCAGATGCGCTACCAAGCTGCGCCATACTCCGAAATTGGGGTGAATGATGGGATTCGAACCCACGACAACCGGAATCACAATCCGGGGCTCTACCAACTGAGCTACATCCACCGTTACAACATTTTGGCTCTAAATACCAGACTACCAAATGGCGCGCCTGACAGGATTCGAACCTGTGACCATCCGCTTAGAAGGCGGATGCTCTATCCAACTGAGCTACAGGCGCATGACCGATGATATTACTATCATGCGATACTTGCCTTGAAGAATTGGTCGGAGCAGTAGGATTCGAACCTACGACCCTCTGGTCCCAAACCAGATGCGCTACCAAGCTGCGCCATACTCCGTTCATCTCAGCTTTTAGTGTATCGCACATCGTGCGGTACGGGGTGCATTTTAGGCGTGACGCCAAGAGACGTCAACACCTATATTCAAAAAAACTTAAAAAATCACTTCAACCGCTTATTTATCAAGCATTTTAGGTGTTTTTTGATCAAAATTAACGTTTTAGACTCGCACTAAAGCTTAACATACGATCAAGTGGCAATTTAGCGCGTTCTGCAAGTACAGGATCAACGTGTATTTCTTGATCACCTTTTTGTAAAACCTCTAAAATTCCATCGAGTTCATTCATAGCCATCCACGGACAATGCGCACATGAGCGACAGGTCGCCCCTTCACCCGCTGTCGGAGCTTCAATCAAAATCTTGTTTGGAACGGCTTGTTGCATTTTGTAAAAAATACCGCGGTCGGTTGCAACGATTAAACGTTCATTCGGAAGGGTTTGTGCTGCTTTAATCAGTTGAGAGGTACTTCCCACAGCATCAGCAATATCCACCACTGACTCTGGTGATTCCGGATGGACCAATACGGCTGCATCCGGATACAATGCTTTCATACTGGCAATACCGCGTGCACGAAATTCTTCATGCACAATACAAGCCCCATCCCAAAGCAGCATATCTGCACCAGTTTTCTTCTGGATATAACGCCCCAGATGCTGGTCCGGTGCCCAAATAATCTTTTCACCCAGGCTATCGAGATGCTCAATAATTTCCACAGCACAACTTGAGGTTACTACCCAGTCTGCGCGTGCTTTAACAGCAGCAGATGTATTGGCATAGACCACGACAGTGTGATCCGGATGTGCATTGCAAAACGCAGTAAATTCGTCGACTGGACAGCCCAAATCCAGCGAACAGGTCGCTTCCAGAGTTGGCATGAGTACGGTTTTTTCAGGAGAAAGAATTTTTGCTGTTTCCCCCATAAATTTGACCCCAGCGACCACCAAGGTTTTGGCAGGATGGTCACGACCAAAACGTGCCATTTCAAGGGAATCAGAAACACAACCGCCAGACAATTCAGCAATTTCTTGCACTTCAGGATCACAATAGTAGTGAGCGACAAGGACAGCATCACGTTTTTTGAGTTCTGCCAGAATTTGTGCAAACTTCTCCTGTTTAACCTCATCACTTAAATGAATATCTTTAGGTTCGCCTAAACGATCTAAATGCGCCTGCACAATCGATTTTGCGTCATTGGCAATTAAATTGGTCGCATCATTCATAACAACGTCTTCTCTATCTTCATGCTTGCCCTAACACAAGCGTACTCAAGTCACTGATGATATGGGGGCAATTGCTCATTCACCAGCCCTTTGCCGATTGATTGAATGCTAAAAAAGCCTCACAACGGAGGCTTTGTCACTCAATTTGAATTTTACGAACGGTAATCCGCGTTAATCTTGACATAGTCATAAGACAGATCACAGGTATAAACAGTATCTTTTGCCTGGCCTCGTCCCAAATCGACCCGAATGGTCAACTCAGCCTGAGACATCACGCGTGCACCAGCTTCTTCCGTATAGTCTGCTGCCGCACCACCATCTTTACAGATTTGTACATCATCTAACCAAACTTGGATTTTTTCAACATCTAAGTTTTTAACCCCTGCATAACCAATCGCGGCCAGAATACGTCCCCAGTTCGGATCTGAGGCGAAAATTGCAGTTTTTACCAGTGGAGAATGGGCAATACTATACGCTACATCGCAACATTCCTGGGTATCTGCTCCACCTTCAACTGCAACAGTAATGAATTTGGTCGCCCCTTCTCCATCACGTACAATCAGTTGAGCCAAGCGTTTCATAACACGGGTCAAAACATCCAGAACTACTGCATAACGTGCATCATCAGTTGAGGTGATTTCAGTACCGCCTGCCTGACCTGTTGCCACAAAAATACAGGAGTCATTGGTTGAGGTATCACCATCTACGGTAATACGGTTAAATGAAACATTCACCGTGGTTTTTAATAGCTGCTGTACCAGTTCACGGCTGATGGGTGCATCGGTCGCAACATAGCTGAGCATGGTCGCCATATTTGGACGAATCATGCCGGCACCCTTAGAAATACCGGTCATGGTATAAGTCACGCCATCCATTTCAAACTGTTCTGATGCCCCTTTAGGCAGTGTGTCCGTGGTCATGATACCTGTTGCCGCATCTAACCAAGCATCTTCCTTTAAAGAGTCTAAAGCAGGCTGCAAGCCATTCATCAAGCGTTCAATAGGCAACTGCTCGCCAATCACACCAGTTGAAAAAGGTAAAATTTCGCTAGCAGCTACGCCGGCAAGTTCAGCCAGTTTGGCACAAGCCGCCTGAGCATTCGCCATACCGATTTTACCAGTCCCTGCATTGGCATTCCCAGTATTTATGACCAGATAACGTGGATTACCTACTTGCAAATGGGCTTTACACACATGTACCGGTGCTGCGCAGAATGCATTTTGAGTAAATACACCGGCCACATTTGAACCTTCAGCAAATTCAAAAATAACGAGGTCACGTCGGTTCTGATAGCGTACATATGCTTCAGCTGAACCAATTTTTACACCTTTAACCACATGCATCTGTGGCATTGTTAAGTCACCCACCGCCATTTTTAAACTTCCAAATAAGTTCGTGATAAAAAGACAGCTTAGTAGAAATTCAGCAAAAAATCGAGCAGAACACTTTGTTTGATTTATTTTTTATCAGTTTGACATTTTCAGGCACAAAAAAACCAGTCCGCAGACTGGTTTTAGCAATATATTAGATTTAGTTGGAAGCCAACTGAGCCGATTCCGACAACAGTGCCTGCTTGGCTTTTTCCTGACTTGCCGCAGATAAAGCCGGGTTTGATGCCACAATGCGGTTTGCATTAGCTGCATTTACAGGGGTGATTGCTGTAGTTTTTAGCACTACTGGACGTTGCTGCGGATTCGCAAAAGTATAGCGAATTCCGGTACGTGGACTCATAACCGTAGTGTTTTCATCTTTCACAGCATTTGCCGCTGTATTTTTTGATGACTCATTTGCAAAAGCCAAACCTGGAATAACTAAAGCTAAAATCATCAATGGTTGTAATACTTTTTTCATTATCTTTTCCGCTACTCAATATTCATCAATATGCACTAAATACCACTTAATTTAGTGCTCTGCAAACATATTCACTTCTTGCAAAAATAAACTCTTATTTTGTTGCAATAAAAAAACCACTTTATCGATTCAAATCCGGAGGGAAATAAATATATAAAGTGGCTGAATGCTTAAGATAAAAATTAAATTTTACCGTGACATTGCTTGTATTTTAAACCCGAACCGCATGGACAAGGCGAATTACGGCTTGCAGGCGGTGCAAATGTCTGCTCAGCTGGACTAAAGCCTGACTCAACTTCTACAGTTTCAGTACCGGTTAAATCGGTGGCTAACAAATTATCAAATTCTGCATGAGTCAGATTCAACTTCATTGCTTCTGCTTGAGCCTGTTGCTGTGCTTCCATTTCCGCCAGTTCTTCAGCTGTAGGAACATGAACACGTGAAAGATCTGTAATTACATCGGATTTAATGATAGCCAGCATGTTTACAAACAGGTTAAAGGCTTCTTTCTTGTATTCCTGTTCAGGGTTCTTTTGCGCATAACCACGCAAGTGAATACCCTGACGCAAGTAATCCATCGCTGCAAGATGATCTTTCCAGTGGCGATCCAAGGCACTCAACATAAAGTGACGTTCCAGCATGGCTGCTGATTCATCCCCCATTTGTTCACGACGATTGCGATAGCGTGTAACAATTTCGTCAGAAATACGTTCTACCAATGCCTCTTCATCTAAACGACGGTCTTCTTCCAGCCATTGATTGACCGGTAAATCAATACCGAGCTCTTCACGCAATGCACGTTCCAGACCATCGATATCCCATTGGTCATGAATCGATTCAGGTGGAATGTAGTTAGCAATCACGCCCTTCACGACTTCATGATACATTTCCTCAATGTAATCTTGTAGCGTACTTTCAGCAAGCACTTCATCACGTTGTGAATAGATGATTTTACGCTGTTCGTTATTCACGTCATCGTATTTCAACAGGTTCTTACGAATGTCGAAGTTACGTGCTTCTACCTTACGTTGTGCATTTTCAATCGAACGCGACACCATCTTATGTTCGATGGCTTCATCTTCCTGCAAACCCATCGCACGCATCATCGCAACCACACGATCACCAGCGAAGATACGCATCAGGTCATCTTCAAGCGACAGATAGAAACGTGAAACACCCGGGTCACCCTGACGACCGGCACGACCACGCAGCTGGTTATCGATACGGCGTGATTCATGACGTTCTGAACCAATGATATGCAAACCGCCAGAGGCCAATACCATTTCATGGTTTTGTTCCCATTCGGCTTTTAAGCGTGCTTCATCTTCAGGGGTTGGATTTTCAATTTTGGCAAGTTTGGCTTTCCAGTTACCGCCCAGCAAGATGTCGGTACCACGACCGGCCATGTTGGTTGCAATGGTCACAGCACGTGGTGAACCCGCTTGGGCAATAATGTCTGCTTCCCGTTCATGCTGCTTCGCGTTCAACACCTCATGTGCAATACCCGCTTCTTTCAATTTTTCAGAAAGAATTTCAGAAGCTTCAATGGTTGCTGTACCAATCAGAATCGGTGCAACACCCTCTTCATGCACTCGCTGAATTTCTTGAATAATGGCGTTGTATTTACCATTACGGTTTAAATAAATGAGATCGTTTTCATCTTTACGGATCATTGGTCGATGGGTTGGAATCAGTACTACATCCAGACCATAAATTTCTTTCATCTCCGCAGCTTCGGTATCAGCTGTACCGGTCATACCAGAAAGCTTTTTATAAAGGCGGAAATAGTTCTGGAAAGTGGTGGTTGCCAAAGTCTGGTTTTCAGGCTGAATTTCCAGACCTTCTTTCGCTTCAACCGCTTGATGCAAACCTTCTGACCAACGACGACCCGGCATGGTACGGCCAGTATTTTCATCCACGATGATGACTTCACCATCATGAATGATGTAATGCACGTTGCGCTGATAAAGGAAATGGGCACGAATTGCTGCAGCAACATGATGAACCAGATTCAGGTTAGAGGGTGAATACAAGCTTTCACCTTCAGCGAGCAACCCCATCTGAATCAACTGGTCTTCTACAGCTTCATAACCCACTTCAGTCATTTCAACCTGACGCTGTTTTTCATCAATCCAGAAATGACCGCCATCCGGCACTTTTTCTTCTTTTTGCGCATGAAGTTTTGGCGGAATGCTATTGATGGCTGCATAAAGCTGAGACGAGTCATCACTTTGACCCGAAATAATCAACGGTGTACGTGCTTCATCGATCAGGATCGAATCGACCTCATCGATAATCGCATAGGTTAAGCCACGTTGTTTCTTCTCGGCCAGAGAGAACACCATGTTGTCACGAAGATAGTCAAAACCGAATTCGTTATTGGTACCGTAAGTAATATCGGCACGATAGGCTTCAGCTTTCTCTGTTGGATCTTGCATGGAATAAATGATGCCAATGCTCAGACCCAGGAATTCGAATAAGGGACGGTTTAACTCGGCATCACGCTGCGCCAAATAATCATTTACGGTAATGACATGAACGCCTTCACCGCTAATCGCATTCAGATAACAGGCCAAGGTCCCCATCAGGGTTTTACCTTCACCAGTACGCATTTCTGCAATTTTACCTTCGTGAAGTGTAATACCACCAATCAACTGGACATCGTAGTGGCGCATTCCCATGATCCGCTTTGCCGCTTCACGACAAACAGCAAATGCTTCAGGCAATAATTTATCCAGGCTTTCGCCCTTATTATATCGTTGTTTGAATTCTTCAGTTTTTGCAGATAAGTCTGCATCGCTTAGTGCAGATATCGTCGGCTCGAGCGCATTAATCTTGTCTACGATTTTACGCATGCGTTTGAGTTCGCGCTCATTTTTGGTACCGAAGATTCCTCCGATCAGACTTGCCAACATGAATAGACTCTCTAAATCTTGCTTGTCGAATGAATAAATTTTTTCTCAGTCGTTATTATGGTGCTAGAAATTTGAAGTACAAGGGGTTTGCACAAAACCAATTAAAAAATTCTGATCACTCGTTCTAGCACACGACAGCTAAGGCCAAACAATGTAACAAATTTTATACAGGCAATATAGTCATAAAATTCATCATTCATCCAGATTTTAACAATCAATCACGGCCTCTATATTCCATATACTCATAAAGAAATACAAAAACACTATTTTCATTGCAAAAAAAAATGCGTCATATTAGATCGCATCAACATAGATAACAAAGCAGATGAGGCTATAAAAATGACATTACGTTTAGGCGATACCGCACCAAATTTTGTGCAAGACTCAAGCGAAGGTAGCATTAATTTTTACGACTTTTTGGGTGATAGCTGGGGGATTTTATTTTCCCATCCTGCGGACTACACACCAGTATGTACCACTGAGCTGGGCTATACCGCAAAGCTGAAAGATGAATTTGCAAAACGCGGTGTTAAAGCGATTGCCTTGTCAGTCGATGATGTTGAGTCACATAAAGGCTGGATTAACGATATTAACAAAACCCAAAATACCACGGTTAATTTCCCGATCATTGCCGATCAAGACCGTAAAGTATCTACTCTTTATGACTTTATTCACCCGAATGCCAGTGAAACCCTGACGGTTCGTTCTTTAGTGATCATTGATCCAAACAAAAAAGTACGTCTGATCATCACTTATCCAGCTTCAACTGGCCGTAATTTCAATGAAATTTTACGTGTGGTTGATTCGCTGCAACTAACAGATAACCATAAAGTAGCAACACCGGCTAACTGGCAGCAAGGTGAAGACGTGGTGATTGTGCCTTCTCTTAAAGATGAAGACGAAATCAAACAACGTTTCCCTAAAGGCTATAAAGCTGTAACACCATACTTACGCCTTACGCCACAGCCTGAGTGAGGATCAGCAAGGCACTGCCGCCCGAACGCAAGACGAGAAGCTATGCTTCGAGTTAAAATAAACAAATAATGTTCGCTCCGAACACAATATGAACAGCTATGCTAAAAATCAGGACTAAAATGACGAGCCATGTCCTGATCTTGTTCAAGCCTGTCTGATGACGGGCTTTTTTATGCTGCTCAAAAATTAAATTACAAAATCAGGTTGGTGTTTATTTCACAGCCCGTTTATAAATACGCCTAATCATCTTAAGAATAAATATTGTGATCTATAACATCCATCATTTGCATTGCGGCACCATGTGCCCGGTTTGTGGTCCACTCTTCGGACAAAAGGGCTTACATGCCAAAGTGGTTTGTCATTGCCTGCTGCTGGAAACCGATCAAGGCTTAGTGCTGGTGGATACCGGTTTAGGCGTACAAGATTATCTGCATAGCAAAGCCCGTTTAGGCAATCTGGTCTCACGGCTAGGCCGCATCGAAAACAATTTAGAACTCACGGCAATTGCGCAGATTCAAAAGCTCGGGTTTAGCCCTCAAGATGTGAAGCATATACTGATCTCCCATCTTGATTTTGATCATGCCGGTGGTATTTCCGATTTTCCGCATGCCACCGTGCATGTGCTTTCCAGCGAATATAATACTACTCAAAGCTTTTTTTCCCTAAAAAATAAAGCCCGTTATAAAACCCAGCAATTCAAGCAACACCAATACTGGAACTTCATCGAACCCGATCAGGGTGAAACCTGGTTTAACCTGCATCAAGTAAAAGGCTTCCGCTTATTTCAAGACGAAATTTTAATGATTCCACTTTTAGGTCATAGCCAAGGGCATTGTGGAATTGCCATTAAACAGCAGGATGGATGGCTTTTTTTCTGTGGCGATGCCTATTACTCTCACCTGCAACTTGACCCTAAAAACAGGCTGAGAACACTGGATAAACTGGAGCGTTTTTTTACTGAAAATAACCAGATGCGTATAGATAACTTGCACAACATCCAGCAACTGGCACAAAATGAAAAAAATATCGAGATTATCTGTGCGCATGATCCGATTGAATTGGCGCGTTATCTAGCATGATCAAAAGAACAGTTGTTGCCATTTTACTGGGTAGCTCAAGCTTGATGGGATGCATGACCACACCCGCACTTCCACCTGAACAACGCCCTACGCACTGGGGAACATTAATTAATCAAACAGATAATTTTTATCAAATTAGCGAGCATGTGTTTCGTAGTGAGCAGCCCTCAACTGAGCTGATTCCGCAATTAAAGGCACATGATATTGATGTGGTGATTAATCTAAGATCAAGAAATAAAGATCTGACCGTGCTGCCCTCCACGGATTTTAACTTGGTTCATATCCCCATCCACACCTGGGCAATGAACCGTGAAGATTTATTACAGGTCATGCGGCAGATTCAGCAAGCCAAGGCCTTAAATCACAAGATACTTATTCATTGTTATCATGGTTCGGACCGTACCGGTGCAAGTATTGCCATGTACCGGATTATTTTTGAAAACTGGCCGATTGCAGATGCACTCAATGAAATGAAACATGGTGGCTACGGTTTTCACCCCGTCTGGATTCATATTGAAAAAATATTCAGTCCTGAAAACGTAAAATGGATTCAACAGCAACTGTTGAATCCACCTTAGTTTAGCTTCAAGCCATGTTTAGCGCTTATCGAGCGGAACCCAGTCAATCACCCATGCCGACTTCATACCCAAACTTGCATCACTGGTAATTTTCTTGCGTGCAGCATCAGCGGCATCACGGTCTTTAGCCGGCCCAACCATAATGCGAACCCCTTTCGATGTTGGGCTCCTGGTCACCTTATAACCTTTGGCACGCAACCTGGAGGCCAGTGCATCTGCATTGGCTTCATTGGCCGCCAAGGCCACTTGAACCATCCATTGTTTATCGCCATTTTCCAGCAAATCTCGGGCTTTTTCAGCTTCTGCTTTTTTCTTGGCTTCAGCTTTTTTCTTGGCTTCCAGTTCTTGCTCAGCCTGTTCTTTTTTCTTGGCTTCCAGTGCTTTCTTTGCAGCCAGCTGTTTTTCAGTTTCTGCTTTACGTTTTAGCTCCGCATCATGCTTTGCCTTGTCCTCAGCTGCTTTTTTCTCGGCTGCTTGCTTTGCGGCTTCAGATTGGGCCTTACGTTTTTCTTCGGTTATTTTTTTATCAGCATCAGTTCGTTGTTGTTGAACTATCTGCTGCTGTAACTTTTTTTCAGCGAGCAACTTTTCATCAGCCAAACGCTTTTGTTTAGCTTTTTCATCTTCTACCAGTTCAGGGGGAATATTATCCGAACTCTGCTGTGCTCCACTACGCAGAGCATTTAAAGCGGCATATTCTTCAGCTGCTTTACGTGCCGCATCTGCCTCAGCCTGTTGCTGCATCGCTAGAAACTCGGCTGCACGTGCTTCCTGTTCTGCAACCGCTTTTTCACGTGCCCGGCGTTGTTCTTCAAGTAAACGTTTTTCTGTTTCAACATCAACTGTTAAAGGTTGCAGCTGAACCATTTCCCCTTCTGCTGCCGGCTTTTTTTGCTCAACTTGAGCGGCTAAATCCGGAGTTCTGAGTTGGTTCTGATATATTTCTTCTTTACCCTTTAGAAGCAATGCTGCCAATAAAACACCACCACCTAATAAAACAACGCCTCCCATCCAGCGTTGTTTGCTATTCATTGACATTCTTCCAAATACTCCCATACCGCTTCTAAGGTATGAAATGAACCACATACCAAGATCAACTGATTATTTTTTGTTTCATTTAGCGCTGATTTAAAAGCCAATTGAACACTATTGAAGTGTTGTACTGTTTCGCCCTGTAATGCTTCCTCAAGCTGCCCGATTGTGGCTGCTCGCGGAACGGTTAACGGGGAAATTTTCCATGTTAAAACAGTATCTTTCAACAAATCTACGACAGAATTGATGTCTTTGTCCGCCAACATGGAAAAAACGCTGATCACTTCTGTGTACTGTTTATTGTATTCCAAAAATTTTCGCAACTGATTTAACAAAAATTCTACGCCATGGGGATTATGTCCAGCATCAAAAATAACGGTTTTATCTTGAATATGGCGTATTTCAAAGCGACCTGGTAATTTTGCATTCTGAATGCCGTGTGCAATGGCATCCTGAGTCACATTTAAACCACTGACCAAAATCGCGGCCACAGCTGTGGAAATATTTTCCAGTGCCAGAGCACCGAGGGGAAGTTTTAAAGTGCTGCCCGATGAGGCAAACATCCAGGCTTGACCATCATCCGTATATTGATAGAAATAATCACGATTGACGGCAAACAGTTGCGCCTGACATTCATCGGCTTTATTTTGTATGGCTTGAGGAAGCTCTTGCGAACCACCAAAAATCACCGGAATATTCGGACGAATAATCCCGGCTTTCTCGAACGCAATTTTTTCAATCGTATCACCGAGCCAGTCGGTGTGATCCAGGCCAATGTTGGTAATCACGGCGACATCCGGCTCAATCACATTGACCACATCCAGACGACCACCCAGTCCGACTTCAAGCACCCAGACATCACACTGCTTGGCCTTGAAAATTACAAAAGCCGCGAGTGTGGTGGCTTCAAAGAAGGAAAGGGATAGGTCACAGTCACGACGGGCCTGATCCACCTGCACAAACGCATCCACCAGGGTTTGATCATCCACTTCAATGCCAGCCAGTTTTACCCGTTCATTGAAACGGTAAATATGCGGTGACTGGTATAACCCCACTTTATAGCCTTGCACATTTAAAATGGCAGCCAAAGCGGTGGTGGTTGAACCTTTTCCGTTGGTTCCCGCTACAGTCAGCACTTTAGCATGCGGACGCGTTACACCGAGCTTTTCAGCCACAGGAATAACCCGTTCCAGACCTAAATCAATACCCGTAACGTGAACATGGCTCCAATAATCGAGCCATGTGTTTAAAGAGTCTGTTGCAAGTGGTGCTGTGTTCAAGACAAATTCATCAGTTTCGCTACAATACGATATACAGTATCACGTAATGCGTGACGATGAACAATTTGATCGATTACACCATGATCAAGCAAATATTCGGCGCGCTGGAACGGTTCTTCCAGTTTTTCACGTACGGTTTGCTCAATTACACGTTTACCAGCAAAACCAATCATGGCTTTAGGTTCAGCAATATGTACATCACCTAACATTGCCAATGATGCAGTTACCCCACCATAAACTGGATGAGTTAATACCACCAAATATGGTAGGCCGGCATCTTTCATGCGTTGGATTGCAGCAGAGGTACGCGCCATTTGCATAAGAGATAACATACCTTCCTGCATGCGTGCACCACCTGATGCAGCAAAGCAAATCAAAGGTTGTTTATCTGCAATCGCTTTTTCAGCTGCTTGCACAAAACGGTCACCCACCACTGTACCCATTGAACCGCCCATAAAGTCGAATTCAAATGCACATGCGATTAAAGGAATATCTTTAAGTAAACCCTGCATCACCACCAATGCTTCAGTTTCGCCGGTTTTCTTTTGCGCTTCAGACATACGGTCCGGATAGGCTTTGCTATCGACAAAATGCAGTGGATCTTTAGCAATAAATTCCTGACCCAATTCATTTTGTACCTGGTCAAAGAACCAGTTCAGACGGTCACGTGCTTTCATGCGCAAATGTTCATCGCATTGTGGACAAACATAGGCGTTAAATGTCATCGCGGTACGTGTAACCAGTGCGTGACATTCAGGGCACTCAATTGTTGGTTCAGTAAAGGTTGCCTTGAGTGCGGTTTGCTCATCTGGCGTGTGAATACCCGGAACATGACGTTCCGTCCACGGCTGCGCTGGGCTAAGAATTTTGCCTGGTTTCACTTCTTGATTCATACTAACTCATCGAGCGCAGCTCGAAGCTCCTTGACTTTATTGACCGTTTCAACAACGGCTTGTTCTGGCGCTAAGTTCGCAAACTGTTTTACAAATGCACTACCAACAATCACAGCATCAGCCGCTACACCCATGGCTTTTGCCGAGGCAGCATCGCTGATCCCAAAACCGACACCCACAGGAACGTCAGTCACAGCTTTAATTTTTTGGATACGGGCTGCTGCTTCAGCAACATCTAAAGTTGCAGCACCTGTGACCCCTTTCAAGGATACATAGTAGATAAAACCACTGGCTTGGTTCGCCACATGCTGGATACGCTCATCGGTCGATGTAGGCGCCAGCAAGAAAATTTGATCCATATTGAATTTCTTCAATACATCATCAAAATCTTTGGCTTCTTCAGGAGGTAAATCTACCAGAAGTACACCATCGACACCGCATTCATTGGCCATTGACACAAACTTTTCATAACCGATCACTTCTACAGGGTTGAGATACCCCATCAAAACCACCGGTGTTTCTGCATCTTTTTGACGGAACTCTTTCACCATGTTCAAAGCGTCCAGGGTATTGGTTCCACCTGCCAATGCGCGTTCTGCTGCAAGGGCAATCACGGGACCGTCCGCCATAGGGTCTGAAAATGGTAGACCAAGCTCAATCACATCTACCCCAGCCTCAACCATTTGATGTAACAATGGAACGGTTACTTGTGGATGAGGGTCGCCAGCCATCACATAGGAAACGAGCGCTTTACGCTGCTGAGATTTAAGCTGTCCGAAACGAGTGGCTAAACGTGACATAGGGTTGTACTTTCCTTGAATTATTAAAGAACTGAGGAGTTGGCTTTGTAGAAATACAAGACAACGCATTGTAACGCTATTTTTTACTCATTGAATAGAGCCTGAGCATTTCACGCTACTTTCGACTCAGCATCTCATTTTTTCAGAACAATCCGAGAGCACCATTTACTGATATTTACGACTTTTTCTCAATGATCAAAGATGCCTAATTTTGCCATGTAAACAAATATCCCTGATGAAGATAAACTTATTCTTATTCATAAAAAATTGATAAAAATAAATATGTTGTCTTTTAAATTTAAAGTTTCATGCAATAGCAAAAACCTGCACTCTAGGACACAGACTTTTTATTTTTTATTTTATAAGATTGCCGAATGCAAAGGTGAACTGCATGTCTGCGTAGTTGCGCTGCATTTCAAAGTACCTTAAATACGCCCTTTTTATCGTTCAGATTGTGCTTTCAGTTGCTGTTTTCGCTGTAATAAGGTTTGACCACTATAGGCTTTATAAGCACGTGCCAAAGCCGACTGATCTGAATAGCCCAGACACATGGCCATTTCCGTAAAATTCATGCTTTGCAACAGTAACTGTTCACAGCGTTTCATGCGCTCGGTTTCAAGCAGTTTTTTAAAGGAAGTATTTTGTTTATACAGTTGACGCTGCAAGGTCCGTACAGATACATGCAATTCATCCGCCAGCCATTCTATTTTCGGGGACTGTTCCTTAACCCGCAAATATTCAGCCAGTTTTTGCTGAATATGCAGCAATAGATTTTCATAATGGGGTTTGGCAGCAATGGCATCTTCTGCCTGCCTGAGTAGAAGCTGCATTAAAGAGGGATCAGCCAGCTCGGACTTCAGCTCTAAGTTTTCC
This sequence comes from Acinetobacter sp. SA01, assembly GCF_011319235.1. Lineage (NCBI taxonomy): Bacteria > Pseudomonadati > Pseudomonadota > Gammaproteobacteria > Moraxellales > Moraxellaceae > Acinetobacter > Acinetobacter sp. SA01. The sequence goes on along the minus strand of NZ_WXXM01000017.1, from coordinate 51,128 downwards.
ACATTGATCTCAAAAGAATAATCCGACTGTTTAAATTCCACTTTGCAAGCAAAAAACCTTTGATAATGATCATCTGCCATTTCTGGACTATGGGCAAAATTGATCTGCAATAGCTGGAATTTTTGAGCCGGAAAAATCTGCCGGGCCAAATGCACCATACAGGCCATGGTCATCTCATTGAGCAAGGCATATTTTAAATCATGAAAAGGCCAGCTTAAACAGATCTTTTTGTCCCGTTGATGCATCTGTATCGGGCTAACATCTGCCCCGTCAATGACCAGACGGCTAAAGCGAATCACATATTGCAATGCCTCTGCCACACTGTTACTTCGAGTCGCCATATAGCCCAGTACACCAAAATGTTCAGGACGGATCAGGCAGGCCATTTCAAACACCAATTGCGGACAATCCATCTGTTTTTGAGTCAGCTGCATGACTTCTGCAAAAAATGAATAGGTCGATTGCGAATCGATAGGCAAAGATAAGACATAGCGCAGTTGTGCCTGATGTGGCTCTAGACAGGCCAGGCTAAAGATATCCATATCCTGTTGCTGCAAATACATGTGCAGCAACTGAAAATAGCCATTTGGAATTTGCAATTCTTGCACGATGTACCTTGATTATTTTTGACATTTTATATTTTTACTTTGGCGTAAAATGTATAAAAAATGGCAACAACTGTCAAAACAAAAGATAAAAATCCTGACATACTGCAATAGTCTAAGGCAATTGAAGTAAAACAACATGAATGCCATTGTCCAAGCGCAGATTATTCCCGTCGTACGTCGTAATCTGGATTTCAAGCTGAATGAGGTTCCGCGTTTCTGGTTCGGAGGTGACCCGTTTATTACCCGGATGTTTGATGCACTCAGCCTGACTTTTCCCGATGGCGAACGTTACTTCATTCAGTCAGTCCGTCTGTTTCGGGAGCAGATTACCGATCCAGATTTAAAGCAGCGTGTGGCAGAATTTATCGGTCAGGAAGCACAGCACGGCATTGCGCATGACAAAATGAATCAGGTCATGAAAGAACAAGGCATGCCGGTCGATCAGTTTATTCAGCGTTTGAATAAAATTTTTAAATTCGAGCTGGAAAAACGTTCTCCACAATACAATATTGCCATGACGGCTGCCGCTGAACACCTGACCGCCTTAATGGCAGAAACCTTTTACAGCCATAAAGAGACGTTAAGAGATGCCCATCCTTATGTACGGGCACTATTTGCCTGGCATGCGATTGAAGAAATGGAACACCGGGATGTCGCTTTTGATGTCATGAAGCAGGTCGGCAATGTGCCTGAAAGTACCCGTAAATTTGTTCTGGTCTGGACCACGGCATTAATGTTCGGCTTTACCCTTTACCGTGCCAATGTCATGTTAAAGCATGACGGGTTTAGCTCATTACAACGTCTGCAAATGAATATTCGCGGATTACCGTGGTTCTTTGGAAGAAAGGGCACGCTCAGCAAAATGAGCAAACAATATCGCGACTGGTTTAAAAAGGATTTTCATCCCAGCCAGCATCCGGTGATTGCCCAATATGATGTCTGGGTCAAAACCCTGCAACAGACCGGTGATCCGATCCAGGCTGGAGAAGCATTTTGGCAGGCAGCTAAAGACTAGGCCTTATATGAATTGAATTAAATTGAGACCAACCAAGTCCAGACTCACCTCCACTTGGTTTTTTAGTCAGTGTGTTACCACTTGGCATAATGCTGTTCGAGCAAACCATATTCATTGATCAAGACAATTTCCTGATCATCTTGCTGAATGGTCCCGCTAATTTTAGCTTGCCATTGGCTGAACTGACTGCCCACCAGTCTTAAATTCAGATTTTCATAACGTCGCCAGCCCGTTTTGACATCCAGATTTAATTTTTCATCCAGTGAGCGAATTGTCCAGTGCCCCTCATCCTGATGCTGGAATAAAACATCACTGACAGGATACAACACGCCATTCACCCATAAGCAGTTTTCATTGCCAAAACTTTCATTGACCCCGGAAGCCAGATTCAAACCGATCCGGTTATTTTGCGCATCCCAAAAATTGCAGGATAACCAGAACCAGGCCGTTTCCGGCCGTAGAAAACCACAGGTATCATCTAGTGATGCAAAAGTTCTTTCATTAAACTGTATGGTTTCACGCTGTTTATTGATAAAAAAACCTTCACAGGCCAAAGTCGTCAGTTTTTGCGTATAAGTCCAGCCATTAATTCCCGTCGGGCTACACATACTAAGCGGGTTTGTACCAGCACAGAAAATTCGCGCACTAAGCCTGATTTCACCATATTTGGTGACGTGGATATAACGCACGCCATTGGCATGCTGGATATCAATTTGAAAAGGCGACTTGGAAAAAAAACTCTGGTTATAAAGCGGCTGTTCATCTACCACGGTATTGCGTGATAACAGGTTAATCGCATTCCACTCTAAAACCTCATGGTTTTGATGATTATAAATATAGAAAAAGGCATGCCCAGCCCATGCAATATCGGCAATGGCCAGACCAATCGTATAATGGCCATGCTGAATACAACAAAATTTAAACTTTTTATATTTTAATCGCTTGCGCCAACCAGTTAAGACATCGCCATAAGGTGTCTTGTACTGGTATTGATTCAAATCGATGGTTTTGGGGAGGGCGCTAAAACGTCCATAATGCGGTTGTCCATTTGATTGAATCAAATCCATTTATCAAATTCCATCTAGCCAAGAGATAACAATTCCTTAGCGTTATTATGCCTATATAAGCGGAACTTGAAAGTGTCAAAAAGCATATTTCATCGAAAAATACAAAAATTTATAATATTTCACCTGGTCTAATATTTGATAAATATAATTTATTAATCAATTAGATATAAATCAACCCTCATCCAGCATTAAATAGGTATTTTCCCAGAGGTTCGCTGAAAACTGGCCTTCGACCAGCTCTACATAACGGCCATGAATATGATCAATCACAATACAATCATCTACATCTAATATTCGGTCAGTATGTTGCTTCTGCCAATGCTTGGCAAAATAAGCCTTCCCCCGTTGTTTTGCCAACATGGCATTTTGTGCCACAACCAGAACATAACGATGCAGTTCTCCAAACTCCTGGGCATCGTAGCCACCCAGATTAATTAAAAACAGATGTTCTGAAGATGAATTCGGTGCTGCATCGCTAAATTGGATTTGATAGTGTTTTCCGTCAAATTCAATCCCATTGATTTGCGCCCAGGCATCAATATGCAACCCTTTTTGTTCCCCAAACCATGCATTTTTCAGTTGTGGATAGACTTCTTGCAAAGTTTCACCAACTGCTAAAACCACATCATGGACTTCTGTATTGGCACGTGCATGACGACCACCGAGCATGACGATAAATAGGCTGGGCATGATTCTCTCCTTAATTTTAATCCTCCTCCCTTGCGAAACAGTGTTTCTCATCCTTTTTCAAAGGAGGGGGAACTTTACATGACAAAATTTAGTTAGGAAAATAATTATGACATCTCAATATGATATGCGCTGGCGACATGGATGTCGCCCGTTTGGCAGGAATACAAGGATGTATTCTCTGCCAAACAAAGGGGTTTTGTTACTTTTGCCCCATCAAAAGTAAAGAATATATGTTCTTGCATCTTCAATACCCTTCTAAAAAGGAAAAGTTTTTCTGTATGTATAAAAAAATCGTGCTGAATTGCTTCAGCACGATTTTATTCTTTATAAAATCCACCCTTGCGGATTCAGAATATATTCTGAAGTCCTCACCTTTAAAAAAGGAGGGCTTCAAGGCAAATTACATCTCTACCATTTCCACGCCATCAATACGTGCCACAGTCATCAAGTCCTTATCACCACGACCTGAAACAGTCGCAATAATAATTTGATCTTTAGACATCGTTGGCGCAAGTTTGGTCACATACGCCATCGCATGCGAGCTTTCCAGTGCAGGAATAATCCCTTCAATCTGGGTTAAATCACGGAAGCCCTGTAATGCTTCCTGGTCATTAATCGGCACATATTCAACACGGTGCATATCTTTCAAGAAACTGTGTTCAGGACCAACACCCGGATAATCCAAACCGGCAGAAATTGAATGCGTTTCAATGATCTGGCCTTGCTCATCAGACATCAGATAAGTACGGTTACCATGCAATACACCGACATGACCTGCATTTAGTGGAGCAGAGTGCTTACCGGTTTCAATCCCCAAACCTGCTGCTTCGACACCATACATTTTCACGTCCTGATCGTTCAGGAATGGATAGAACAGACCAATCGCATTCGAGCCACCACCGACACAAGCCACCAATGCATCCGGCAAACGGCCTGCCTGTTCCAGAATCTGACGGCGTGCTTCACGGCCAATTACAGACTGGAAGTCACGCACCAGCATTGGATACGGGTGAGGACCCGCCACTGTACCGATAATATAGTAGGTACTGTCTACATTCGTTACCCAGTCACGCATCGCTTCATTTAATGCATCTTTCAGGGTTTTAGAGCCGCTTTCTACTGGCACCACTTTAGCACCAAGCAAACGCATACGGTACACGTTCATGGCCTGACGTTTCACGTCTTCGGCACCCATATATACGACGCATTCCAGACCTAAACGCGCTGCAATCGTCGCTGTTGCAACACCGTGCTGACCTGCACCGGTCTCCGCAATAATACGTTTTTTACCGGAAAGTTTTGCCAGCAGTGCCTGACCAATGGTGTTGTTGATTTTATGTGAGCCGGTATGGTTCAGGTCTTCACGTTTTAAGTAAATTTGCGCACCACCCAACTCTTTTGACCATCGCTCAGCATAATATAAAGGACTAGGACGACCTACATAGTAAGCCAGATCACGGTCGAATTCTGCCAGAAACTGTTCGTCATTTTTCATACGGAGATACAGCTTTTCTAGGTCTTCTAGAGCTGCCATCAGGGTTTCTGACACAAAACGTCCGCCATGGATACCGAAATGCCCTTTTGCATCAGGGAATTGGGTATAGTCAATCACATTATTTTGCTGATCCACGTAGGACTCCTTGCATAAAGCGTTCGATGAGTTGTTGGTCTTTTATACCTTTTGCGGACTCGACACCGCCGCTCACATCCACAGCATAGGCTTGTGTGGTGAGAATTGCCTGCTCGATATTGTCAGGGTTTAAGCCCCCTGCCAAGATGAGCGGAATATTTAATTTTGGAAAAGTGGTCCAGTCAAAGCTATGCCCGGTGCCCCCTTTTAAATCTGGATGCCAGGCATCTAACAGCACAGCACTTGCCCCTGCATCCTGATAACTTTGAATTTCGGCTTGAATATCTAAACCCGGTTTCACCTGGATGGCTTTGTACCAGCGGCGGCCGACCTGTTTGGAAATCTGTTGACACTGCTCAGGACTTTCATCACCATGAAATTGCAGCATATCCAGAGGCACATCTTTTAAAACGTGTTGAATGTCATCCGCAGATGCATTGACAAATAAACCCACTGTTTGCACATAGGCAGGTACATGCTGGATCAGTTCTTTCACTTGCTCTTTGGTCACACTACGTGGACTAGGTGGAAAAAATACAAAACCAATCGCATCTGCTCCTGCATTCACAACTGAATGTATATCTTCTATTCGTGTGATTCCGCAAATTTTGGCACGGGTTCGCATACAATTCGCTCTAATTTTTTAACCTTAACTTTGCCAATTTATAGTCATGCTATAAATATGAGGGCGAATCATTGTAATGCAATTTCTTTAGCTTGCGTAAAGTTCATCCGAATAATTCTTGTCTGACGTTGTTTATCAGCCATACAATCTTTATACTGCGCCCATCTTGCAACAAGTCAAAGCCTTAAAGCTTTAGGGAAGTTGGTGCAAATCCAACACTGCCCCCGCAACGGTAAAAAATGAAACGTCAATCAATTTAAACCTCTGGTTTACACCACTGCATGAAAATGTGGGAAGGTGGATTGGCAGCATGGTGCCTGCCCTGCACATTTAAGTCCGGATACCTGCTTGTTGTGTTCTTTAACTCAATCATTCACGGGGAGTGAATGTATGGAGCACATTATGTCTATTCAATTTCAGCCTGCTGCCTTAGCGGGTGCAATCGCTATTGCGATGGGTTTCTCTACATCTGTCTCTGCACAAGACAATACAACGACTGTGAATGCTTCTTTAGACACTTTAGTCGTTACCGCAACTCGTTCTGAAGAAAAAATTAAAGATGTGCCTGCGCGTATTTCAATTATTGAACCCCAAATTGTTGAACAATCACCAATTGCCTCTTTTCCTGATTTGCTCAAACATGATGCTACCATCAACATGGTTCAAAGTGGCGGTATGGGGCAACTTGCCGATATTTATTTACGTGGTACTGAATCAGACCATACTTTGATTTTACGTGATGGCATACGATTAAATAATGCATCTTCGGGTACAGCAAGCCTTGCTTTTATTGATACCACAGATATCAAACAAATCGAAATTCTAAAAGGTCCTGCGTCTGTTCTATATGGTACAGATGCTATTGGCGGTGTGGTTCAATTGATTTCAAAAAAACCTGAAAAAACAGGTGCATTCATTACAGGTGAAATAGGAGAACATAAAACCTATAAATCTGTCATCGGTGCTGATTTATATGAAGACGGTTTTTATGCTCAAATTCGCGGCCAACGATTAGAATCTGATGCAACAAAAGTAACCAACCAAAAAACCAACAGCCATGAAACTGCTTCTTTTGATCAAAAAGGATTTAGTACTAAATTTGGTGTGGAAAAAGAAAAATTTGCAACATCAATTGACTACAGTACCAATAAAGGCACCAGCCTATATGATGCTTATTCATTTAATGGTGCATTGCTGAAACAAGACTTTGAAAATGAAATTATCAATCTTCGTGGTCGTATAAACCTGACTGATCAATTTGAACTGAATGCACGTTTATCTCAATTTACGGATGAAGTCGACCAAAAAGATTCAACCGACTTTGTACATGGTAAAACTCAAGAAGCAGAACTCTATGGTAAATGGAACCTCATGCCTCAGCAGACTTTACTTACAGGTGTGACTCATCGCAATCTGGATGGCGATATTCTGTCTTATGGCACACCTTATAATGAAGATGTGGACTCAACTGGATATTATATTCAGCATCAATTTAACGGGACTAAACTCAACACCCAAGTGGGTGTTCGTGTAGAAGACAATGAAAAATATGGGACTCATACTGTAGGTCAAATTGCTGCTCGCTATCAATTGCTACCATCAACCAGCGCATATGTAAATGTAGGTACAGCATTTAAATCTCCAACCTTGAATGAACTTTATAATTCATGGAATGGCAACCCTGATCTGAACCCTGAAGAAAGTACATCTTATGAAATTGGTTTTGACCAAAATCTGGCTTATGGTTTGCAAACAGGTTTATCTGCTTACTACACAGAAGTTGAAGATTTGATCGCCTCGGGCAGCAATGGCAAACTGACAAATATTCAAAAGGCTACTTATCAAGGTGGTGAAGCTTATTTAGGCTGGCAGCAAGATGATTTATTTGCAAAAGCAACCTATAGCTACGTTAAACCTCAAAATGAAGCAACTCATCAAGATTTAAATCGTCGCCCTCGTCAAGGTTTTACCTTAACAACAGGCTTACAAAACGAAGTATATGGTATTAGTGCATCTTTGGTCGCTAAATCCAAATCTAAAGATTGGGATAAAAACTACAAGAACCCGGGCTATGCGACGGTTGATGTAAATGCTTTCTGGAATGTAAACCCAAATGTGAAACTATTTACCAATATTCAAAATATTGGGGATGTTGAATATAAGACTGCATACCAAGACCAAGGTTATTACTATGTCAACGGCGGTCGCCTCGCTTCTGCGGGTGTAACCTTCCGTTACTAAGCTCTTAACAGCAAAAAATTTTAAAACAGCGCAGTTTATGGATAATGTTATGACCGACATTATCCTTTTTTATTGTATTCATCAAAAACTCAAGGAACAGATATGGGCCACCGTTTAAGTAAAATCTATACCCGTACCGGCGACTCAGGCACAACTGGACTCGGAGACGGTTCTCGCGTCGCCAAAGATGACTTGCGTATTACAGCACTAGGCGATGTGGATGAGCTGAATGCCTGTATTGGTATACTTCGCTCACAGATTGCCAGCAGTACTATTGCAGAAAAAGCCAGCTGGGATAAATCCTTAAGCCTGATTCAACACTGGTTATTCGACCTCGGCGGTGAAGTCTGCATTCCAAACTTTAACCTGGTTCAAGCGGTTTCTATCGAGTTTTTGGAAAATGACATTGACCGTATGAACGAAGCGTTGCCAATGCTGAAAGACTTCATTTTACCTGCCGGAACTTTAGCTTGCAGTTATGCCCATCAGGCCCGTGCAGTGTGCCGTCGTGCCGAGCGCAGTGTGATGTCGGTACATAGCCGTGACCAGAATATCCAGGCCAACTCGCTACAATTGCTCAATCGCCTATCCGACTGGTTATTTGTTGCATCGCGTACCTTGCAACGTGCTGAAGGCGGATCTGAAGTGCTTTGGCAAAAAAATATTAATGAGACGATTTGAACAAATTAAAATTTAAATCTGCTATTTGATACTCGGCCACGTCATCTGCAACTGTTCGAGGCAGGACTATATTCAAAGTCTAATGTTTTTACGAAAAACTTAAAAAAATTACGGTTTTTGACGAGTTTTGCAGATGACAATGGTTTTGCCTACTTTTGCCGAAACAAAAGTAGGTCGAACCGAAGGTTAATTTTCAAGATATAATTCAAATGAAAAGACGCTGTAGTAACAATATTCCTTAAATAAATTGATAAATCCATATTTAAAATTTGAAGTAAAATAACTTTCATAAATTGTCTTAGAGATACACATGCGAATCATCGGACATCGTGGTGCACGCGGAGAAGCCCCTGAAAACACACTCGGTGGCTTTCAATATATTCATGACTTGGGCATCCGGGCAGTCGAATTTGATGTGCATCAGCTCAAAGACGGTGAACTCATCATCATGCACGATGACAATTTCCTAAGAACTACAGGTATCGATCAAAAACTTTACGAATTAAACAGCCAACAGCTTGAAGCCTATAACCAGGCACATATCTGGATGGACTGGGAAAAACAGCTTACCCCGACACTCCGTCAAACCCTGAGCATTATTCATGACTTTGAACATATTGAAGTTGAAGTCAAAGCAGTGGCAACCATGTTAGACGCTGAAAAACTGGTTTTAGAATTACAAAAACAGTTACACGATTTTAAGCAAACGGCGGTCATCACCAGTTTTGATTTAAAAATCCATCAGGCTTTAAAACAGCAATACTCCATTTTTAAACGCGGCTTACTGGTTGAAGATGACATTCAATACTTGGCTATTGAACAGGCTTTAGAACTCGGTTGCTGTCAAATTGGCTGGATGAACCAGCTGGGAAGCGATGAGATGATTCAGGCTACCCAACAGGCACATTTAGATATCAGTGTCTGGACAGTCAATGAGGTTGAGCGTGCCAAGCATCTGCAAAGCTTGGGAATAGACGGATTAATTACCGACTTTCCCAAAATGATGCTCGAGCAGCTTTAAAATACAGTGTTCGTCCCCATAATTGTGATTCAATCGTCAATTTATTCTATCAAAAATGCCCCACATCGTTGCAGTTGCCAGAAGCAGCTTTGACCTTCGATAAAATCAATCAACCCTTCCCTGTATTCTGTTACTGTTTAGTACAATACACCTGTAGAATAATGCTAGTGAAGATTTGTTCGCTCATGCTAATATTGAAGAAGTCTTAATCCCTATAATTTGTATTGAATTAAGAATTCATTTATACCTTACCCTTATACGGTTCTAGGAGTGCTGTTGGAGATGAATGCTCCCTTACCCAAAGCCCCAATTAACTGGATTGCAGTGTTTGCATTGGTTTTTTTACCAATTGTGGCTGTAATCGCTATCCCTTTATATGCTTATCATCATGATTTTAGCTTAGGCGCATGGATCAGCTTATTTGTACTGCTTGGTTTTAGCAGTTTAGGGATTACCGCGGGTTATCACCGCTTATGGGCACACCGTGCTTATGAAGCAACTCTTCCATTAAAAATTATTTTAATGATTATGGGTACTTTTGCTGTTCAGAACAGTATTTTGTTCTGGGCTTCAGGTCACCGTACTCATCATCGTCATGTTGATGATGTCGAGAAAGACCCATATTCAATTAATAATGGCTTTTGGTATGCGCATATGGGATGGATGCTTCGTAACTATCCGGCAGCAGAAGCAAACTATAAAAATGCACCTGATTTGTTAAACGACAAAGTGGTGATGTTCCAAGACAAATATTACATTCCGCTGGTGATTGCCGTACACGTAGTCATTCTGACCACTGTAGGCTGGGCTGTGGGTGACATGTGGGGCGTCGTGTTATTGGGTGGTTTACTCCGTCTGATCTTGAGCCATCATGTAACTTTCTTCATTAACTCACTGTGTCATATGTGGGGCAAACGTCCTTATACCGACGAAAACACTGCACGTGACAATTTCATTTTAGCCATTGCCACTTGGGGTGAGGGTTATCACAACTACCACCACATTTTCCAGTACGATTACCGTAACGGCGTGAAATGGTGGCAGTATGACCCGACAAAATGGTTGATCTGGTCCTGTTCAAAACTGGGCTTAGCTAAAAACTTACGCCGCATTCCAAGCTTTAATATCAAAAAAGCAGAATTGGCAATGCGCTTTAAATATGCTGAGCAAGACTTGGCAGTATATGGCCATAATGTCAATGAAGATATGGCAACGGCTAAACTTCGTATTGCTCAGGAATACGAAGCTTTTACCCAAACTTTAAATGACTGGGCAACGCTGAAAGAGCAAGAGATTCAAGTCAAGAAAGCCTCTGTTGCTGAAAAAATTCATCAAATGGATAACAAACTTAAAGTTGATTTCCAATTGGTTGAACAGCGCCTTGTTCATCATCGCGACAGCTTGAAAATTTTAATGCGTAGTATTAAAAAGAATCCTGTTTCAGAATAAAAGCTGCTTCAATATAAAGCCCCAACAATGGGGCTTTATTCATTTTTGTGGTTTAAATTTGCTATAGTGATCACATCTCCCCCAATTTTTAGATTGTCCCATGCAATTTAATCCGCGTTACCCTTCGCTCAATCCCAAGCTTTATCATCATCAAATGCCTGTTCCCTTAAAGGGAGCAAAAGCTGGTCATTTCAATGCAGCACTGGCTGATGAATTACAGTGGTCAGAACAGGATAAAGCTCAATGGGTGGAAATCTGTAGTGGACAAAAAACCTTTGCTGAATTCCCCCCCTTGGCCATGGTCTATGCCGGTCATCAGTTCGGACAATGGGCAGGACAATTGGGTGATGGTCGTGGCTTGCTGATCGGGCAAATTCTAGATAAGAACAATCAAACCATCGACTTGCATTTAAAAGGCGCCGGCTCTACCCCCTACTCCCGTATGGGCGATGGCCGTGCGGTCTTGCGTTCCGTCATTCGGGAGTATCTGGCGGGTCATGCACTCAATGCTTTAGGCATTGCATCGAGTAATGCCGTGGGTTTCACCTCTTCCACCCAAGGCATACAACGGGAAAAAATGGAACCCGGTGCCATGATGCTGCGGACCTCAGACTGCCATATTCGCTTTGGACATTTTGAATGGATCAACCAATATCAGCCCGACCTTCTAGAAGAATTCGTACAGAAATGCATGGAATGGCACTATCCTGAATGTCTGCAAGCTGAACAGCCAATTTTGGCTTTTGCCACTAAGGTCATCCAACGCACTGCAGTGATGATTGCCAAATGGCAACTGATCGGTTTTGCTCATGGGGTGATGAATACCGACAACCTGAATATCACCGGTTCAACCCTCGACTTTGGTCCTTATGGATTTATGGAGCGTTTCCGTCCGAACTGGATCAATAACCACTCGGATTACCAAGGTCGTTACACCTACCAGCAACAACCGAGTATTGGGCACTGGAACTTATGGATGTGGCTGAACAACCTGATTCGGCTAAAAAAAGATCCTGCAGAAAAAGAACAGTTCAAAGAAGATTTGGCTAAATGTTTAGAGCATTTTGAAACCACTTTTCTTGAGCATTACACCCTTGGACTGTGTCAGAAAATGGGACTGCCAAATTTCCATAAAGATAGTTTTGATTGTGGCATGGCTTTCTTAAGAATTCTGCAAAGTGAACAGCTCGACTATACTCAAAGCTTTATTCGACTGCAGAACAAACAGTTTGAAGCGCTTAAAGATGACTGCCTGGACCGACGCCAGTTTGAAAGTTTCCTGGCTCAGTATGAAAACATTCGGGCGAATCAGGATACTGATGAACTGAATGCCGAAATGGCCAAAGCCAATCCGCAATATATTTTACGTAATCACATGGCTCAGAAAGCCATTGAACTGGCAGAACGGGATGATTTTTCCGAAGTCGAGCGTCTGTTTAAATTGCTAAGCCAACCTTATATTAAACAGCCTGATTTAGAACAGCCTGAAGATTTAGCTCCTTTACCCAGTGATGTGCCTGAAGTGATGGTGAGCTGTTCTTCCTAAAGTTAATCCACAGCCAACTTGAGAACTGTGGATAATTTCAGCATTATCCACAGAGTCTATTTGACAATAAAAAGATTAAAGCCAGAACTTAACTATGTCCTTACATCGTCTTGCATACCAAATTGCACTTCAATTGCCTGAAGTGACCTGTACCCAGCCTTTTGGCCCGGACTGTGACGTATTTAAAGTCATGGATAAAGTCTTTATGCTGAGTTTTCATTTAGAAAGCCAGGCAGCAATTAACTTAAAAGTTATCCCGGATGATGGTGCCATGCTACGGGATATTTATCCTTATATTCGTGCCGGATGGCATATGAATAAACAGCACTGGATAACTGTTTATGAGGATGAACATCTGGATGCAACTTTGGTTCAGGATTTGATAAGAAATTCTTATGATTTGGTGGTCAGCAAACTGAATAAAATACAACAAAAACGTATTGCCCTATTAAAGTCAGCAATATAAAAAAAGCGAGCCATTCTCATGGCTCGCCTCGTTTAGATTTAATTAAAAAATCAATTCAATCCTCAGGATATTCAAAACGATAGCCCACACCATACACTGCCTGAATCCACTCATGACGGTTGCCGGTTTCCGCTGCATCGGAAATTTTACGGCGCAGGTTTTTAATGTGACTGTCAATCACCCGGTCTGCCACATCAAAACTGTCCGGATTAATATGGTCGAGCAATTGCGCACGTGAATAGACTTGACCGACATGTTCCAGAAACAACTCCAATAAACGGAATTCCGTTGGGGTCAGGTTCAAGGTTTTTTGCTGATACCAGATGCGTTGCTGGGCTTTGTCCATCCGGAACAGGCTGTTTTGTTCAGGCTCAACTTGACGATCCAGACGACGCAACACCGCTTGTACCCGTGCAACCAGTTCTTTCGGGCTAAAAGGCTTGCAGATATAATCGTCTGCGCCCATGTTCAAACCCAGTACACGGTCAATTTCTTCAGTGCGGGCAGTCACCATAATAATCGGCAAATCGGATTGTTCACGCACTTTACGGCAAATGGTCAAACCATCCATACGTGGCACCATCAGATCCAGAATCATCAAACTGGGCTTACGTTGCAAAAAGCTGTCATAGGCTTCTTGCCCATCATGAAACATGCTGACTTCAAAACCCGCAGCTTCCAGATAGTCCCGCACCAGTTGTGCAAGTTCAACTTCATCTTCTACCAGCATGACATGTTTCATGAATGTTATTCCTTTATTTGTTCAATTGTTTTGGGAAAGTCAGTTTGCAACGCAAACCACCTAATGGAGAATGATCAAAACTCAACTGTCCGCCCATTGCCTGCGCAATTTTACCAGATAATGCCAGTCCTAAACCTGTACCACCGGTACTGCGGGTGCGGGAATCATCCACACGATAAAAACGCTCGCCTAAACGTGCCAACTGTTCGTCACTCAAGCCAAGTGGACTGTCATCCACAATTACACTCCAATGGGTGGCTGATTGCTCGGTATGCACACGAACCTCACCGCCTGCTTCAGTATAACGAATACTGTTACCCAGCAAGTTGACCATAATTTGTTTAAAACGATCTATATCTAATTGTAAATTCGCACCTTCACCCTGCACCGAAATGGATAGATCAGCCTGGGCAAATTTAGGCTTGAAGTTTTCAACTTCCTGCAACACTACAGTCCACGGATTGACTTCCGCCATATAGCATTTCAGCTGCTGTGCTTCAGCCTGAGCCAAATCGGCCAGATCTTGAGTAAGTTTTTTCAGACTGGTGACCTGACACAGCATCGATTCAAAATGTTCCGGCGTCGGTTTACGAATACCGTCCTGCATCGCTTCAATTTGTGCTTGCAGTACCGCCAAAGGTGTTTTTAATTCATGTGAAGTATCCGCCACCCACTGACGGCGTGAGGTTTCATGTTGATCCAGAATGACCGCAAGATGGTTTAACTCTGTCGATAAATCACCCAGTTCATCATTGCGGTTAACCGTCACCTGATGCTGGAAATTGCCTTTGGTCAGTTCACGGGTCCCTTGCAGCAAACGCTGAATTGGCGTTTTAAAATAAGTGGCCAACAATAAAGCTGCGATCAGGCTGGTCAGGAAAGTTAAACCGTACACCAATAATAAATAACGTTTTTGATTACTAAAAAAGTTAATACTTGAAGCATCATCCTGATCCAGCACCGGCTTTAAGCCTAAATAACCAACCACCTGGTTATTCACCATAATTGGGCGATATGACACTGGAATATCAGATGGCTCACCCACCACAAACTGTTTTTTGGCATCATACAACGACAATCGAGAACTTAAGCCCAAACGGTCCGGCAAAGAGATAAACTGTTTTTTCTTAGCTTGACTGGATGTTGTATCGGCAGGTTTATCTTCAGTTTTCCGGTCAGAGCGGAAGATATTTTGATTGGCACTGAGTGGAAATTTAAGTCCTTCAAAAGGCTGATATTCGGAAGGTAAATTTAACTTGATGAGGCGCAATTCTTCTGCATCTAAAATCGGTTTGCTCTGCCCGGTTTTATTTAAACCCGGAGAAACGCTGATCAGGGTATTTTCCTGAAAATAACGCTGCTGCAAAGCAATATCATATTGACGGCGTAACCACCAACGAGACAGACGGTCATAGTCATCCGGTGCAGCAGTGCCTTCTATTTGCAGGATTTGCGCCTGAATGGCATTACCCCAGTCATGATAAACTGCATAGACGCCTGCCAGATTACTGATCACATGGTCCAGCTTCTGCATTTCGACATCGGCCACATAGCGGGCGAAGTTCTTTTGCATGGTCCAATGCAATACCCCCAGACTCACCGTCGTAATCACCAGGGTGGTGAGCAGCACAGTCAGGAACAGGCGTAAGGCAATCGGAACACGGCGAATCTTCAAAAGTGAGGTCTCAATATTTTTCCCAATGGATTATTGTAACTAACCCGGTAAAAAAAAACTCTCCATTGTTTCTTCATCATTATTGTTTAATCTTTAACTTATCAAATTTCGTTTTTTCATTGGAGATAACAACAATGAATTCCATGACAAAAATAGCTTTAGTGAGCGCAAGCCTAATCAGTATGGGCGCTTTAACAGCATGCCAATCGACCAACACGGTTCAGGATAAAGATGGCGACCACCCGCGCATGATGCGGGATCATCATCAAAAGCATGAGCGCAACATGACACCCGAACAGCGTGAGCAGTTCCAGCAAGCCCGAGCCGAACGCCAGCACATGATGAGAAGCATGAAAACAGCCTGTGAAAGTAAAGCCGTTGGTTCGGCGGTACAAATCAAGGCGGGTGAAAAAACCATTAATGGGACTTGCGTGATGATCTTCACTCCTGATCGTGCAGAGATGAAGAAAATGTGGCGCGAACATCGTACCATGCAGGGGGAAATGAAAGGTATGCCTATGATGCAATACCATGAACCCCTGACTGATGCAAAACGCGCAGAACTGACCAAACAATTTGATCAGCGCCTAGCAGAACATCAAGCGCATCAGCAAGCCGTGTTCAAAGCCTGTCAAGGCAAAGCCAATGGTACTGCGGTACAAGTCAAAGTCGGCACCCAGAGCATGAATGGCACATGCGAAGTTCGCTTCCAGCCTAAAGCACCTGCCGCGCCTGTAACGGCGAAACCAGCATCGTAAAAAAATCCATCCGAAGTCAAAAAGGCGCAACTCTGCGCCTTTTTTATTGTTCATAAACTTTTACGTTTTTGACTATTTATTACATCGAATAAAACATAAAAGCATTTACACTCAACATACTTAGCACTTTCAAAGCAGAAATCTTTGACTTTACAGTCACTAAGAAAAGGCATGGAACCGCTTGTACCAAGTAAGAAGATGTTGCACGATTGAGCCATACAAATACGTGTCATAGAAGGCACGTTCCAATGTTTATTAGGATTATAAGCTGGTTAAACCAGTATTGAGGAAACCGATATGCCACAATACAAAGCGCCCTTACGTGATATGCAATTTGTTCTACATGAATTGTTAAATGCTGAACAACATTATGCAAACCTGCCTGCATTTTCTGACACCGTAAGCCGTGAATTGGTTGATCAATATCTAGAAGCTGCGGCTGACTTCTGTGAAAATGAATTGTCTCCAATCAACCAAAGTGGTGACCGCGAAGGTTGTACCTGGAATGATGGTGTGGTAACCACACCTACAGGCTTTAAAGAAGCCTATCAAAAATATATCGAGTTGGGTTTCCCGTCATTATCTGCTGAAGAGCAATACGGTGGTCAAGCCTTGCCAGTTTCTTTAGGCAACGTGATCTCTGAAATGGTGGGTACTGCAAACTGGGCATGGGGCATGTACCCTGGCCTTTCACACGGTGCAGTGCGTACCTTGGAACATCACGGCTCTCAAGAACAAAAAGATACTTACTTGCCTAAGCTGGTTTCAGGTGAGTGGACCGGTACCATGTGCTTGACAGAATCTCATGCAGGTTCCGACCTGGGAATTATCCGTACCAAAGCTGAACCGAATGCAGATGGCAGCTATGCAATTTCTGGCGAGAAAATCTTTATCTCTGCTGGTGAACACGACATGGCGGACAACATTGTTCACATCGTGTTAGCGCGTCTTCCGGGTGCACCGAAAGGTACTAAAGGGATCTCTTTATTTATCGTGCCTAAATTCACCCTGAATGCAGACGGTTCTTTAGGCGAGCGTAATAGCGTTCGTTGCGGTTCAATCGAGCACAAAATGGGTATTCACGGTAACGCAACCTGTGTACTCAATTTTGATAACGCAAAAGGCTTCCTGATTGGTCCTGAAAACCGCGGCTTAAACTGTATGTTCACGTTCATGAACACTGCCCGTATTGGTACTGCGGTACAGGGGCTTGCAGCATCTGAAGGTGCTTTCCAGGGTGCATTGGCTTATGCCAAAGACCGTTTGGCAATGCGTTCACTTTCAGGTGTTAAAGCGCCAGAAAAAGAAGCTGATCCAATTATTGTGCATCCTGCTGTACGTAACATGCTGCTCACGCAAAAATCTTTTGCGGAAGCTGGTCGTGCATTGGTTTACTTATTGTCTTTCTATGCAGACACTGTTGAGCAAGGTGCAACTGAAGAAGAACGTAAAGCTGCGGACAACATGTTGTCGCTACTGACTCCGATCGCAAAAGCATTCTTGACTGAAACGGGTTCTGAATCTGCGAAACACGGCGTTCAAGTATTCGGTGGTCATGGCTTCATCTCTGAACATGGCATGGAACAGATTGTTCGTGATACACGTATCGCTTGCTTGTACGAAGGTACCACTGAAATTCAGGCACTTGATTTGTTAGGTCGTAAAGTGTTGGGTACTCAAGGTGCAATGTTGAAAGACTTCACCAAGGTCATTCATAAATTCTGCGAGGCCAACAAAGACAATGCTGCAATGAAAGAATTTGTTGAACCGCTCGCTGCTCTGAATAAAGAGTGGAGTGACTTGACTATGCAGATTGGTATGCGTGCCATGCAAAACCCGGATGAAGTGGGCGCTGCTGCGGTAGATTACCTGTACTTCGCTGGTTACGTAACTTTAGCTTACCTATGGGCTCGTATGGCACTGGTTGCTCAAGAAACATTGGCTGCAGGTACAACTGATGTAGATTTCTACAATGCGAAAGTGACCACTGCCCGTTTCTACTTCAAGAAAATTCTTCCACGCGTTCGCTCACACGTTGACGTGATCGCGGGTGGTGTTGAGCCATTACTTGCTTTAGATGCTGAACACTTCGCATTCTAAGTGCATGATGCTTAAACTGATGTGAGAAAAAGGACGGTCATGTTTTTGGCAGTCCTTTTTCTTTATAACCCATGCAAAAAATTAATCTTTAGTCGTCTAACAACATGAATTTTCATGCATTAGACTGATAAAACCGAACTGAATCAAACAATAAACAGGTGACTCACTATGCCAATCTATAATGCGCCTCTTGCGGATATGAAATTCATCCTTAATGATGTTTTTAATGCAGAACAATTCTGGCAAAACAATGAAAATCTTGCTCATGTTGATGCAGCAACAGCAGAAGCTATTCTTGAAGAAATGGCGAAATTTGCGCAAAACGTGACTTTGCCTTTGAACCGTACTGGTGATGAAGAAGGTGCAACATATAGCAACGGTAATGTGACTACACCTGCTGGCTTTAAAGAAGCCTTCAAGCAATATGCAGAAGGCGGCTGGATTGGCTTGGGTGCTGATGCTGAATGGGGCGGTCAGGAAATGCCAAAAATGCTGACCGTACTTTCTGATGAAATGCTGTTTGCCACTAATCCATCTTTTATGCTCTACCCGCTTCTTTCTGTCGGTGCAGGTATGGCCTTAAACAGCTATGCTTCCCAAGAGCAAAAAGAAACCTATTTACCTAAAATTTACTCTGGCGAATGGTCAGGAACCATGTGCTTGACCGAGCCACATGCCGGTACAGACTTGGGCATTATTAAAACCAAAGCTGAGCGTAACGAAGATGGTACTTATAACATTACCGGTACCAAAATCTTCATTACCGGTGGTGACCATGACCTGGCTGAAAACATCATTCATCTGGTGCTTGCGAAAACTCCGGATGCCCCTGCCGGTTCACGTGGTATTTCATTGTTCATCGTACCGAAATTCCTGGTGAATGAAGATGGTTCTTTGGGTGAGCGTAACCATGCAGGTCCAGGTTCAATCGAACATAAGATGGGTATTAAAGCCTCTGCAACTTGCGTGATGAACTTTGATGGTGCCAAAGGTTATCTGGTCGGCAAAGAAAATGAAGGCTTGGCTGCCATGTTCGTGATGATGAACTATGAACGTCTGTCTATGGGGATCCAAGGTCTAGGCGCTTCTGAATTTGCTTATCAGAATGCTGCGCAATATGCGACTGACCGTCTTCAAGGTCGTAGTGCTTCTGGGGTGAAATCTCCAAATAAAGTGGCGGACAGCATTTTAGTCCATGGCGACGTGCGTCGTATGTTACTGAATGCACGTGCTAACAACGAAGCCTCTCGTGCCTTTGCGGTGTATGTCGGTCAACAGCTCGACATTACCAAGTTCTCGACTGATGCCGAAGCGGTAAAAAAAGCCAATGACCGTGTTGCGCTATTAACCCCAATCGCAAAAGCTTACCTGACCGATACTGCATTTAACGCAACTTTAGATGCACAAATAGTTTTCGGTGGTCATGGCTTCATTCGTGAATGGGGTATGGAACAATGTATCCGTGACTTGCGTATCTCGCAGATTTACGAAGGGACCAATGGTGTTCAGTCCCAGGATTTGATTGGCCGTAAGACCATTAAATGTGGCGGTGCATTCATTGCAGAATACATCCAGGAAATCCGTGATTTTGCCAATGGTCTGGATGCTGATCTGAACTTCATTAAAGATGCCACTTTAGATGCAGCAGCAGAAGTTGAATCGGTAACGCAATATATTCTGCAAGCCAGCAAAGAAAATATTGACTTCTCGAATGCAGCAGCTGTGGATTATCTGCATGCAGTGGGTCTGCTCAGCTTCTCTTACATGTTTGCAAAAATTGCCAATGTAGCAAAAGCCAAAGACGGCGAGTTCTATCAAAATAAATTGTCGCTGGCGCTTTATTTTGTACAACGTATTCTGCCTGAACTTGCAATGCGCATTACTAAAGTAAAAGCCGGTGCTGAAGTGGTCATGAACTTCTCTGAAGACTACTTTACTAACCAGGCTTAATCCTGCACAAAGATAAGCAATAAAAAACGCCTGCAAATGCAGGCGTTTTTTATGACTCAAGATATCAATTAGATTTTTTCAACAATAATGGAATCTGAAACTTTTTTATTACTCTGTGCATCTTGATTAATTTTCACAATTTTAATTACGCCCTCGGCTTGTAGATGTTCGCATAACGTAACCAGCTTGTGCATTTCATCCATTTTAACCCCTGAACCCAAAATAAGTTTTTTGCCATTTTGTAAATTATCAATTTTTGTTTGAATTGTTGCTAACATTTTCTTTTCCCTGATCAATGAAATAACCCTTCATACATTACATGAATTTCGTATAAAAAAAATACAATCACTTAATTTTTTATCATCTTTCATTTTTTATTCTTTAATGTGCATGAAACTTGCATACTATTTAATAATCAATTTCATACAAACAATCATTCAAGATACAGGAGGAAAAAAATGTCAAAACCTAATAGCAAAGTTGAAAAAATTGAGACCCTCCTCGACCGTTTCGGAAATATTGCCGTAGAAAGTTTTCACTATATTGCCCTGTTTATTATTGGCTGTATGGTGATCTGGTCTGCCGGACATACGGTATTTGAAATTTTAACCATTAAACAGTTTGCAACCATCGACGATATTCTGCTGCTGTTTATTTATCTTGAACTGGGTGCCATGGTAGGTATTTACTTCAAAACCAATCATATGCCGGTACGTTTTTTAATTTATATTGCCATTACGGCTCTGACTCGTTTACTTATTTCAGATATCCAGCATGACCATAAAGCCGATATGGATCTGGTGATTATTACCGGTTCAATCCTGATCTTGGCATTTTCGATTTTGGTGGTGCGTTTCTCTTCCTGGACCTACCCGTCTGTGATTCGTGATAAACATTCAGAAAAGCCACTCCCTGCAGATAAAACTCCACAACCGCAAGATGATGAATTAGCTTAATATGTTAAAAGCCCCTCTTTTTAAAGATGAGCCATATATGGCGCAAGAGGGGAGATTGAATCATTAAAAATGAATCTTTAACGATTCGGCACCAACACATAACGACCATTTTCAAATATCCAATGGCTGCCAGTCGGTGGTGCAGGCAAACCCAAACGTTGCCAGTCGGAGATAAAGGTCGTGTTTGAGCTTTCAATTCGGGCGGTTCTCGGATCACCATTCACCCAGCTATAGCTTTGAGAATTTTGTGCAATGGTCGTGGGTGCCTGATATTGAATGCTGATGCCATTCTGAATGGTCGGATAATTCTGATGATGCGGTGGACGCTGCGGATAATTCGGGTAGTGCTGTGGATAATGTTGCTGCTGATGTGGATAGTGATTTTGAGGATAACTATTTTGCGGATAATAAGGACGAGGCTGGTAGCGAGTAGTATCTACCCCACGATAATTTGACCAGCGATTTTCTGCTTGCGTTATTGCAGAAGCCCCCAAAAGCATCATGCCAATCAAAGCACAAAGAGCTGTTAATTTCATAAGAGCCACCTACCATACATTATAAAGCTTATTGTAATTCCTAGTTTAGGATAAAAAATGAATAAAAAAACAGCAAATGCAAAGTTTTGTAAATGAAATATTTCTCGAGTTTTCTCTTGAGACACATCCCGGCTCAAATGATGAATATGCTAAAATGCAGTTTTTTATTATGGGATCAAACAGAGTGTCTGATTTAAGTTTTGACCGCCTACATCAATTCTTTTGCAAGGTTCCAAGTATTCAAGAATCTTTAATTAATGCCTATGGTTCAGATGGTCAACATGCCTGGTGGTTTAAATTTCAAATCAATGTGGAACATCCTCTAGCATGGCAAACCGTACAGGAACTGGGTCATGTATTAAATTACATTTCCAAGAATGAACGTTTACCGACACAATTTTTGCCGGTTTCTCCGCCACCGTATATGAATGGTGAAGCCAAAGAGTTTTTGGCTTGGGTCATTCAGTGCAATCACCCCGATTTTTCACCTGATGTGGTCTGTGACTGGTTAGAAGCACGTTTACCGCAGCCAGTTGAAGATGAAAGCCAGTGGAAAATTAAAACGGATTTAAAAGAGCTGGATAAACTCTCTGACAAAGATCTAGATCAGATGGTTCCACCTAATCCTGAGCCAAAAAATTAAAAACGCGTGATGCACTGAAATCCCTCCTAACCTCCCTTTATAAAGGGAGGAAAGTCCCTCTTTGGAAAAGAGGGATTTAGGGAGATTATCTAAAACGTCGACAATCCGCTCCATTCCATAAAACGGTAAATTCCATATTTCAATGTCGATTCATCTGCATATTGCCTGTAATCGACACTCATGTTTTTGCCATTCAAATTGGCCCAAGCCATATCAAAATAAGCTTGGGCATCGGTAAACACTGCTGCCTGCGATGAACCGACCACGCGTAAATTGGTTTCCAGATTATAGTTTTTGATGTTACGCGCAGTGAAATTGGCTGAACCCAAAATCAGATCCGACTGCTGTGCATTTGATTTAATAATCATCTTGCTATGACATTGTTCACCTTGAGTATTGCACCAGCGTACCGGCACACCGGCAGCATTTAATTCAGAAGCCACCTGCCGGTTAGGAATACCATTTTTTTTACGCCCAAACGCATCCTTATTCGGATCAAGCAGCACACGGACTTTTACCCCACGCTCATGTGCAGCAATCAGGGCTTTAACAATATGCCGTTCAGACAAATAGAACATGGCCAAATCAATCTGCTCTTTAGGCTTGGCAGTTTCAATCAGTTTGAGTGTTGCATCGTAAATCGCTTTTTCAGTCAGTACCTGAACTTGAGGTAAAGACCGATCCCCTTCAAACTCGCCAATAATGACCATCGGAATATCACCTTTGGACATCCGGCCTACAGCCTGTTCGGTCTTCAATACATCAATGGCTGTATTGCCCGTTACCAGCAAAGCCACATTAGAATGACGTGAACTGCCATCATGCGGATTGGCTGAAGTCACCAAAGCTTTCCAGCCCTGAGCCGTATCCACCACCAGAGTTTTACGGTGATTGGCCTTAAAATTAAACAGATTAAAATAACTGCGCAGGGTAATTTTTTCCTGACCAAACGGATTGGCGAGCCAGCCTTTTTCAGGGTTATTGCCGACATCCTGACAACAGAGATACCAGAAGCCAGACCATACTGGATTGGATGCACGCAGCGGTCTTAAATCCGTTTCAATCACGTCAATGCCTGCACTACGTAACTGACGATAATGCTCGGGTGCAAGACCACCATAGACTGAATTAATCGGGTCGGTAATCACCTTAATTTCAATATTGGGCTGCACACCGCGTTTTAAAATCAAGGCATCCGTGAGTTGTTGCGCCAATGCCTGATGAGATAGCGTTGACTCCCCGACTTCACTATTGAACAAGAACATGTCCAGTACAATGGTGGTTTGCGCTTCATCAATCAATTTTAACATTTCATTAAAAATATGATGGTCTTGCTGCTGTTTTCCACTTGCATCCAGATAGGTTTGATCTGCAATAAACTTCACCTCGGCATGACGTAACTTACCGGTAAAATTCAGGCCTTCAGGCAAGGGTTTATAGGTATGATAAATGGCCGATGAGAGATATCCCAATGCCAACAAACCGATGATCACGCTGGCATAACGACGGCCTGACCAATTCAATTTCTGATGAATTCGTTGAAAAATACGCATAACAAAAAACCTAGTCCAATATCATCAGACTAGGTTTTATTGCTTGATTTATCAAGAGGATTTCTGTTTCACCTGCTTGAATCAGCAGATTTCAGGATGACTTTTGCCTAGAAACCGAATTCGAGACCAACAGTAAAGTTACGTCCCACTTGCGGAATATTCGACAGGAATGAAGCATGTGAATAAACTTGATCATCCAGCAGGTTATTGGCTTTAAAGTAGACACGATAAGTATTTTTATCAGCAAGAGTATTGGCATAACTCAAGCCCAGATTAACCATGTTATAGCCCTGAGTTTCATCCTCATAGCTGGCAATTTTGTCCTGATTAAACACATGGTAATACTCAGCCAGACCCGACCAGTGATCGTCAAAGCTTGCGTCCACTTTGGTACCTAAACGACCTGCCGGAACACGAGGTGCATTTTCATTCTCGATTTTTCCACGCACATAATCCCCAAACACACCTACTTTGTAGGTATCGTTTAGAGCATAAGAGGCCGCTGCTTCGGCTCCATAGAACTTGGCTTTGTCTTGGGTATATTCAACCAGACGGAAATCTTTAAAATTATCCAGGGTTTGGGCATAAATATAGTGATCAAACCAGTTGTGATAGACATGCACATGATAATCCAGCGGACCATTTTCATAATGCAGTCCAAGCTCCAGATTATTGGATTTTTCTGCAGTCAGATTTTCATTGCCGCGTTCATAAGTGTTGGTCGCAAAATGTTTGCCATTGGCATACAGTTCTTGCGCCAAAGGCAGACGTTCTTGATGAGAACCAACCAATGATAATTTATAGTTGGGTACAAATTCCCAGTTCAGCGCGCCTGAGTAGGAAAAACCATAATCATCAAAGTCTTTTTTATCAGAATCAATGTCAATTTTTTGCTGATCCAAACGTGCACCGAGTTCCACATGTACATCATCAAACTGTTTATGTTCTAAGGCAAACAGACTCCACTTCCGGGTTTTAGTCGGATCCAGCAAAGCTTCTTCACCGCTAATATCCAGCTTTTGCTGATTATATTGAGCACCGATCATCCCTTCCCAGCTGGCAATCGGATTGTGGACCAATTCTAAACGTGCATCATAGCCTTTGCTTTTAAAGGTAGTTTGCGCAGCATTCTCTTCAATTTCATCATGCTTGTAATCGGTATAGCTGGCATGGGCACGAAGCTTTTGAAACCCGGCAAAAGGATCATTGAGTTCGGTACGGAAATCATAACGTTCTGATTTTAAATCGACCCATGGTCCCGCCGCATGCTCTTCATGCGTATGCCCGGGTTGCTGGCCACAGCCAATTAAGGCATTACCGGACACCTGACAATCTTCATATTCATGACTATGCCCCGGTAAACCATACTGGTCCTGACGGTTACTGTATGAAATACCACTAAAGCCTCGGTCATGAATCCAGGATAAACCGACATTGACCGTTTCACCTTCAGCAAAGGTATTCCCGACACGGCGTTCTTTTTCTAATTCGCCTTCATGATCATGGAAATAATCCGGTGCAATATAGTCATTGGCTTTACGTTTTGAACCTTCAACCCGTAATGCAACCTGATCGGCTAAAGCAACCGTGACACCCGCACTAGCGAGTTTTTCATCACTACCCGTGTTGTAACGTAAGCCTAGCTGACCTTCATAACCCTTGTCAGGCATTTGCGTTGGAATTTTATTATCGGTGACATTGACCAGTCCACCCACTGTTCCTGCGCTATACAGTAAAGTCGATGGTCCCCGAATAATCTCAACCTGTTTTGCCAGAATCGGATCAACAGTGACGGCATGGTCTGGTGAAAGCGTAGAGACATCCGCTGTTTCAGAGGCATGTTGCAATATTTTTACCCGCGCGCCATCCTGCCCGCGAATTACCGGACGGCTGGAACCTGAACCATACTGATTGGAAGATACCCCAAGCTCACCTGCCAAAGCATCACCAATAGTCGTACTGCCTTCGGCAAGCTTTTTATGATCAATGACCTGATCAGCCACTGCAAAATCTGCAGCCGACTGTACCAGGGGATGTGCCTGCAATGTGAGGGTGGCAAGTTGTTGAGTCTGAGTATCCTCATCAGCAAAAACAGCAGGTGCAATGACGGCAAAAATAGAGAGTGTAATTAAATTCTTATGAACAAGCATGGAACGGACTCAAGGCTGTAATTTCTAAATAACGTTATAATATAACATTGCATTTTTTTTGCAATCCTTTACGATAAACAGCTACATATTTTATTAGAATGTTTTTAAATACTTTTTATCGCATTAAAACATTATTTTATTTATGCCCTTTACCCTATCTCATGCTGTCCTTGCCCCACCCATTTCCTACCTGACTGGAAACCGGCTTCCGGTTGCCGCACTGACGATTGGCTGCATGGTGCCAGACCTTTATCGTCTGTTTAGCCAAGATCATTCCAATAGCACTCATTTATGGTCCTCCCT
Organism: Acinetobacter sp. SA01; assembly: GCF_011319235.1. NCBI lineage: Bacteria > Pseudomonadati > Pseudomonadota > Gammaproteobacteria > Moraxellales > Moraxellaceae > Acinetobacter > Acinetobacter sp. SA01. The sequence continues at coordinate 24,723 of NZ_WXXM01000017.1, read as the reverse complement.
GATTCATCCAGACTTGTGGATCGGGCTGGCTTTTTGTGCCATCTGGTATCTGATTTACCGGCCGGTGATCTACCGCTTTCTCGGTATCCGGCATGAACTGAATATCACCAGCTTCTTTGCAGCATTTAAGTTTTTTACAGGAGTCTGTCTGGCCGTGATGCTGGGTACAGCAACCCATCTGATTTGGGATGGTCTGACCCATGTGGATTTTCGTACCTTTGCCTTGCATGACCTTCTCAGTCAGCAGTTTCAGATTTTAGGACAAAGCTATCCCCTGCACCGCATTTTGCAGCTTGGGAGCTCCTTCGCAGCCCTGCCATTTATTGTATGGATGAGCCTGCATTACTATCGGTGCCATCGGCAATCCCTGGCCCTTAGCCACAAGATCAAAGTTTTTGCTTGGGGCTTATTCGGACTGTCGATCCTCACTGCCTTGTTCTCGGTCTGGGACTATATGCACTATATTCCTGATGAGGTGTGGCAATCTGAGCTGTATTATTTTACCGGCCGTTCCATCAATGAATTCAGTCAGGGCTTTTTGATGGTATTTAGCCTGGGCTGTTTACTGTTTTTATTTCTGGACCAGAATCAGCGCATGGACTAATCAAATAGCCCACTTTCCGCTTATTCACTTTAAATTGTTGCTGTTTTTGTCTCAAGTTCTTGTGACTATATGCCCAAAGAGGCATAATTCAACATTCGAAAAAAGCGGTACGCTGTTTACGTATACGCTGACCTTAACCCATATAGTTGGATTTTTACGCTATGATGCGAACTCATTACTGTGGCTCATTAACTGAAGCCCAAATTGACCAAACCGTAACATTATGCGGTTGGGTACACCGTCGTCGTGACCACGGTGGTGTTATCTTCCTTGACATGCGTGACCGTGACGGTCTTGTTCAAGTGGTTATCGATCCAGATACACCAGAAGCATTCTCAACTGCGGACAAGGCACGTTCTGAATTCGTATTAAAAATCACAGGTCGTGTACGTCGCCGTTATGAAGGCACAGAAAATGCCAACATGGTGAGTGGTCAAATCGAAGTTTTAGCAAAAGACATCGAAGTTCTTGCTACTTCTGAAACGCCTCCATTCCCATTGAATGATGAAAATACCAACATCTCTGAAGAAATCCGTTTGAAATATCGTTTCCTGGATATCCGTCGTCCAGAAATGTTAGATCGCCTACGTTTCCGTTCTAAATTGACCAACCTGATTCGTAACTACTTCGAAGAAAATGGTTTCTTAGACGTTGAAACTCCGATCTTGACCCGTGCTACTCCAGAAGGTGCTCGTGACTATTTAGTACCAAGTCGTGTCTCTAACGGTAGCTTCTACGCACTTCCACAATCCCCACAGCTGTTCAAACAGTTGTTGATGGTAGGTGGTATTGATCGTTACTATCAAATTGCTAAATGTTTCCGTGATGAAGACTTACGTGCTGACCGTCAGCCTGAATTCACCCAAATCGACGTTGAAACATCGTTCATGAGTGACGATGACATCATGGATTTGATGGAGCGTTTAACCGTTAAGATGTTCGATGAACTTCTTGGCGTGAAATTCGACAAATTCCAGCGCATGACTTATGCAGATGCAATGCGTGACTATGCATCTGACAAACCAGACTTACGTATTCCTTTGAAACTTGTTGATGTTGCAGACATGATGCAAGACGTTGAGTTCAAAGTATTCGCAGGTCCTGCCAAAGATCCTAAAGGCCGTATCGTTGCGCTTCGCGTACCGGGTGCTGGTTCTCTTCCACGTAGCCAGATCGATGAATACACTAAATTCGTGGGTATCTACGGTGCGAAAGGTTTGGCTTACATTAAAGTCAACGAACTTGAAAAAGGCATCGAAGGTCTGCAATCTCCAATCGTTAAATTCATCGAGCCAATCGTGCTTGATCTATTGAAACGTGTTGGCGCTGAAAATGGTGACATCGTATTCTTCGGTGCAGATAAAGCTAAAGTTGTAAACGATGCAATGGGCGCTTTACGTATCAAGATCGGCCATGACATGAACATGGCGACTTGTGAGTGGGCTCCGCTTTGGGTGGTTGACTTCCCGATGTTCGAAGAAACTGACGATGGCAAATGGACTTCTGTTCACCACCCATTCACACTACCAAAATCAAGTGTTGAAGAAGTGAAGAACAACCCAGGTCAAGCATTGTCTGTGGCTTACGATATGGTATTGAACGGTACTGAAATCGGTGGTGGTTCACTTCGTATCTATACGCTCGAGATGCAAAAAGCGATCTTCGAAGCACTAGGTATTTCTGAAGAAGAAGCAGAAGAGAAATTCAGCTTCTTGCTCAATGCACTTAAATTCGGTGCACCTCCTCACGGTGGTTTGGCATTCGGTCTGGACCGTCTTGTCATGTTGATGACAGGTTCATCTTCAATCCGTGACGTGATTGCATTCCCGAAAACCAAAACTGCTGAATGTCCGTTGACTCAAGCACCGGCACCAGTTGAAGGTAATCAATTACGTGATTTGGGTATTCGCTTACGTGAAAAACCAAAAGCTGAAGCTCAACAAGAAGCTTAATTCTTGCCTGATTCAGTGATCAAAAACCCTGCTTGATGCAGGGTTTTTTATTGAATTGAGATTGATTCCGGGTAGTGGCATAATAATGCTGTTTTTTTATTATTGAGTTAAACAAGCTATGGCTATGCGTCCCGCTGTTCGTAATCGTGGCATTATGCTCATTGTGTTTTCTATTGTACAGTGGCTATTTATGCGTTATATCTTGGCCAATGACTTATTTAACATGGATACTAATCAACGTATTCTTTATTTTTGTGTAAGTAGTCTAGGTGGGGCCTTACTTATTTTTGTCGGCTTGATTTATATGGTTTTAAAAGGCAATGCCGACAAAGCCGAATAACTCCCTTCTTTAGCCACTGACTGGTGACATTCCTCAGTGGTTTTATCTTGTTTTATTTTGTTCTGAAAATGTTTAACTCCTGATCTGTGATTTAGACATGGGGCAGCAGCATCCTTGCTGTAATAAAACTCTTTGCAAAATTTTCTTCTTATAACCAGTTTAGTTTTCAAAGAGTTACGCCATTATGTATTTTTTCCTCAAAGTCATTTCCCGATTTCCGTTGTCTTTTTTACAGCTTCTGGCATCCTGCATTGCAATTCTGCTGTACTCCTTCAATTCCTCACTCAAACGAATTACTGGCATCAATTTAAAGCTGGCTTATCCAGAACTGGATGAAACAGCCTACCAGGCTCTCTTCAAGAAAAGCTTAAAAAGTCAATGCATGACGTATATAGAATCAATCAAATGTTGGGGTATGCCACCTGAATACAGCTTAAATCAAATCAAAAATATTTACGGAGAACAGCATCTTACAGAAGCCTTAGCCAATAAAAAAGGCGTTATAGTTGTGGTTGCACATTTGGGCTGCTGGGAGCTTTTAAATGCATGGCTGAATTTACATGCCGCCCCGATGATCATGTACAAGCCCAATAAGCATAAAGCGGTGGATCGCTTTATGCTAGAAGCGCGCCAGCGATTGAATGCCACGCTTGTCCCCACCGATGAAAATGGCGTGCGTGCCATCTTTAAACATCTGAAGCAAGGAGGATTAACGGTCATTTTACCGGATCATCTTCCTAAAGCATCGGGAGGTATTTATTCAGAATTTTTTGGACAAAAGACCTTATCTACTACGCTGGTGTCAAAACTGGCCAGTAAGACCCAATGCAACATAGTGGGCCTCAGTTGTATTCGGGATGAAACATCAGGTTTTAATGTGTATTGCTCACCACTATCCGATCAGATTTTATCGAAAGATTTACAAACTTCAGTTGATAGCCTAAATCAAAACCTTGAAAATATGATTAATGTTGCACCTGAGCAATATGTCTGGTCTTATAAGCGGTTTAGAAATGTTGAAGGGAATAAAAATCTTTATACATCTCAGGCACTAGATAAATAGCGATGCTATATTGCCATACACAACCATAGAATCATGCTGATTTTTTAGTCGCTCAGTGGTTATTTATGTACTCTATACTTGCGAATGATATCTTTATACTCCAATACCCCATTAGTCTATTATTTCTTAAAGAGTATTTTAGGTGCACTGGTAATTTTATAGGATAGTTTATATAGTGTTGAATAGGAATCTGGATAAATAATAATGGCAAAATTAAAGATTTTAGTGATTGGCAAACGAAATGGCATTCTCCAATGGTATGAAAATATATTGGACTCAAATGATCAAAGCGCTGACTATGTAATTTCAGGCTTTGCTCTCAATCATAACAATACACTAGAACGTTTTTTAAAAAAAATTATTCCCAACAAAGACGTATACACAGCGAAATTACTAGAGAAAAAGTTATCTTCATTTCAACCAGACTTAATTTTAATTGTCGATTTATTTTACTTCTCACCCTCTTTACTAAAGGTTTTATCAAAATATCCATGTAAAAAAGCGCATTGGATTGGTGACTTCTTTGATCAACGATTAGCTAAATCTAAAGAGATTATCGATTTATTTTGCTTTACAGACTCCAGCTTCATAGAGGATGCAAAAAAAATAGGTATTACAAATAGCCTGTATTTGCCATTAGCCTATAATCCCAATATCTTTTTTGAAGGCAATGAGTCGAAAGATGAACGCTTATTATTTATTGGTGCATGGTCACCTAACAGACAAGAACTGATTGAACAAATTCCTCTTCCGCTTACAATTTATGGTAAAGGTTGGGATAAACTCAAAAAAGCAGATAGCATTATACATCCATACAATATTCCTTTAACTCAAGTAGCAGATCTTTACCGAAAACATAAATATATTTTGAATCTGATTAACAAAAAAAATATTAGGCAAGGTATGAATATGCGATGCTTTGAAGCACCGGCGTGTGGATGTATATTAGTCAGTGAATATGTTAAGGATCTAGAATTTAACTTCGACATAAGAAATGATCTTATTTACTTTTCAGATCATATAGAATTAAAAAATAAAATCAAAAATTCAAAAATCAACCCTAAACTATTAATGTATAAGGTTAAAGAAAATCATACTTATAAAGACAGGATTAATTATATTTTAAAAATAATAAATATACACAATTAATCCTATTTCTTAAATATTTTTACATTTTATCTATTTTTTTTAAAATAGATCTAGATAATCGAATTATTCTTTTAAAATTAAAAAAAATATTTTTTAATGAATTATTCGAAACATAAAAATTTGAGCACATTGCCCAAAAAAATTGAGGTCTTTTTCTATTATATTGCATATCAATATATTTTTTTTGTGCAGTGAAATAGCTTTCATCTACATTTCCAGGACTCTTATGAAATAAGTGAAAATCTATAACATAATTCTTAAGACCTAAATTTTCAGAATTTTGACATAAATCAATTGCATACAAATGAAAACCTTTTAACAGATGCTCAGTTGTAGATAAGTTATGCTTTCTATTAATAATCAAAAAATTTTCATCCAGACTCATTACCTCCCTCGGAAAAATTCCCTCTCGCAGGTTAAGGAAATTAGGATCAGATATACGGATACTAGTATTACCTGATTTAGTTTTGCCAGCATTACCCAAAACAGCCCAATCTCTATCTAATACCTCTAACTCTTTTATTCTTTGATCCAATATAGCTCTATTATCATGTTTAAATAAAATATCTTGATGACAAAAAATCAAATATCTGCCTTTCGCTTCTTTTAATGCACGGTTTATTCCACTATAGCCATCAAATTTATTTTCATTTTTATTATCAAAATATAAAAATTCAATATCATCTCCATCAAAACCTGCTTTTTTGGCACTCTCAACCATATCCATGTATTCATCAAACTTAGTAACGAGAGTACAAAAAGTGTACGATTTAAAAAAGGTTAAATCACCATCTATTTTTCGAATATCTTTATTAAACATAAATTTAATTTAAACCAGAGTATTTTTATCAATATTATAACATTTAATAAAAAAATAAAAAATAAAAACAGAAATATGATAATATTTTTTCTTTTGTTTCACTTAATCAAGATGAAATTCTTTATCTATACAGATTCTTATAATCCAAACATTGGTGGTTCTATCGTATTACATAGACTATGTCATATAATAAATACTATAAGCTCGCATGATGCTTATCTAATTCCTTTTGGATATCCAAAAAAAGGAGTTACAAAGAGATTTCAAGCACTTTTAAAAGGAAATTTAATAAAACCTAAAAATTTTAAAATTCATCCTGAATGGGAAACACCTATTTGGGGGGCATCTAATATTCCAAAAAATGAGATAGTTATATATCCAGAAATTACAAATGGAAATCCACTTGATATTAAAAATGTAGTGAGATGGTTCTTACATCAACCTGGATTTCATACTGGAGAAGTTGATTATGGAGATAATGAGATTTATTTCAAATTCAATTCTGCAATTAAAGACTTTTATCATAAAAACTCATATTTATCGGAAAATGAGTTAAAAGTCATTTACTACCCTATAGATATATACAATATAAAAAAAATAGAAAAAAAAGATATTGAATCCTGCTATATGATTAGAAAAGGACATTATAAAAAATTTATTCATGATGAAAATTCAATATTACTTGATGGGAAAACACATCAAGAGATAGCTAGTATATTTAGACGATCAAAAAGATTTATATGCTATGACGACTATACTGCCTATTCTATATTTTCCATTTTATGTGACTGTGAATCAATTGTAGTTCCAGAGGAAAATACTCCTCTAAATACTTGGTATCCTAATGAAAGTGATAGATTTGGTATTGCTTATGGACTTGATGAAGAACAATTAGAATGGGCAAGAAAAACTCGACACAAAGTCCGTGAACACGTGATTAGTGAACATAAAAAAAGCGAGGAAAGAGTTTTATTATGTTTACAGGAAATTGAGGAATACTTTAAATGCCATTCCTAAATAATATTTTTATCTTACCTATATAAAGGAGAAAAGTCATATGGCATATTTATCAATTGAAGAATTGAATAGAATGGGCTTTAAATCTTTAGGCAGTAATGTAAAAATTAGTGATAAAGCATCAATATACAACTGTTCAGAAATAGAAATTGGAGATAACTCTAGAGTTGATGATTTTTGTATACTTTCTGGAAGAATTAAAATTGGTAATTTTTGCCATATTACTCCTATGTGTTTAATTGCAGGAGGAAAACCTGGTATTTTTATCAATGACTTTAGCACCTTGGCTTATGGAGTTAAAGTTTTTTCACAAAGTGATGATTATTCAGGGGACAGTATGACAAACTCATTAATCCCCTCAAAATATAAAAATGAATTTTACTCAGAAGTTAACATTGAAAAGCATGTGATAATTGGAACTAACTCTGTCATTTTTCCAGGAGTTACATTATCTGAAGGTACTTCAATTGGGGCAATGTCATTAGTTCTAAAAAGTACAGAAGCATGGGGAATTTATATTGGAACTCCAGCAAAATTTTTAAAAAAACGGAGTCAAAAGCTACTTACTTTAACTGAAGAATTCATGAGAGAAACCAAATGATCCCATTTAATAAACCACCTTTTATTGGTATTGAGTACCAACATATCTCAAATGCAATACAAAGTGACAAAATCTCTGGTGATGGATTTTATAGCAAAAAATGTCAGAAATGGTTTGAAGATATTTTACCTTGCTCAAAAGCATTACTCACCCCTTCTTGTACACATGCATTAGAATTAGCAGCAATATTAATTGATGTACAACCTGGTGATGAAATTATTATGCCAAGTTATACATTTGTTAGTACAGCAAATGCTTTTGTACTTCGTGGTGCAAAAATTATATTTGTTGATATACGTCCAGACACAATGAATATTGATGAAAATAAAATTGAAGCAGCCATTACAAATAAGACAAAAGCAATTGTCCCAGTCCACTATGCTGGTGTAGCTTGTGAAATGGATAAAATCATTGCGTTGGCTGAAAAATATAATTTATATATAATAGAAGACGCTGCACAAGGAATGATGTCTTCATATAAAAATAAAAAGTTAGGTACAATAGGACACCTAGCAGCTTATAGTTTCCATGAAACAAAAAATTATACAAGTGGTGGAGAAGGTGGTTTATTATTAATTAATGATGTCAATTTTATTGAGCGGGCTGAAATTATTAGAGAAAAAGGTACAAACCGTAGCCAATTTTTTAGGGGAATGGTAGATAAATACACTTGGTGTGATATCGGTAGTAGCTATTTACCTAGTGAATTACAAGCAGCATATCTATGGGGACAATTAGAAAATGCAGATCTAATTAATCTGAATAGATTAAACAGTTGGAATATCTATTATAATCGATTAAAGAATTTAGAAAAAGATAATATTATTCAACTACCTAAAATACCTGAAAATTGCAACCATAATGCGCATATGTTCTATATAAAAGTCAAAAACTTAGAAACAAGAACAAAACTTCTTGAATATTTGAAAGGAAAAAATATAGGAGCAGTATTTCATTATGTTCCATTACACACATCTCCATTTGGATGTAAAAATACAATTTTCAATGGCGTAGATAAATTCACTTCAATTGAAAGTGAAAAATTACTTAGATTACCATTATGGTATGGTATAAAAGAAAATGAAATTTTATTTATTATTGAAAAATTATATGAGTTTTTTAATATAAATATCAGAATATAATTAGCAAAAACCATCATTAACATTGTAGCGTTTTGCCCTGCTACAATGTTAATTTATTGGTATTAAAAAAGTTTTTCTCAATAAAAATTTTAGATGTTAGAAAATGGTAAAGCAACCTGATCCTTCTCACTCACCAAAACTTCATTAACCTGATTTAAAGGCCAATCAATTGCGAGTGTCGGATCATTCCAGAGAATAGCACCCTCACTTTCTTTATTATAATAATTGGTAGTTTTATACAAGAACTGGGTATTATCCTCTAATGCAATAAAGCCATGGGCAAATCCTTCCGGAATCCAGAACATGGTTTTATTCTCAGCGCTAAGTTCTACACCGACCCATTCACCATAAGTTTTAGATTCAGGGCGAATATCCACAGCCACATCCCATACCCGGCCTTGCACAACTCGAACCAATTTGCCCTGAGCATATGGAGTTTTTTGGAAGTGTAAACCGCGTAGTACTCCCTTTTGCGACAGGGAGTGATTATCCTGAACAAATGTTGGTACGGGTAAATTTAACTCTTCAAGCGCTTGAGCAAAACGTTGATGATTAAAACTTTCCATAAACCAGCCACGATCATCACCAAACACTTGTGGATGTATAATCAGCAAGCCTTCAATTTTGGTTTGTTCAATTTTCATTGTACTTCATCCGCAATCTTATACAGATATTGACCGTATTCTGTTTTCTTTAAAGCACTAGCGCTGTCTAGTAATTGAGTTTTACTAATCCAACCTTGGTTAAAACCAATCTCTTCAAGACAAGCTACTTTCAACGATTGACGTTTTTCAATGGTATAAACAAACTGGCCTGCTTCAAGCAAAGATTCATGCGTACCTGTATCCAACCAGGCAAAGCCACGACCAAGTAGTTCGACGTTAAGTGAACCATCTTTCAAGTAAGCATTATTAATGTCGGTAATTTCAAGTTCGCCACGAGCTGAAGGTTTAACCTGCTTGGCAAATTCAACGACACGATTGTCATAGAAATATAAACCTGTAACCGCATAAGGAGATTTTGGCTGTACAGGTTTTTCTTCAATACTGAGTACCTTACCAGTTTTGTCAAATTCAACCACACCAAAACGCTCAGGATCTGTAACATGATAGCCAAAGACTGTGGCTCCATACTCACGTGCATTCGCGGCCTCAAGTTGCTCACTGAAGTGTTGACCGTAGTAAATATTATCACCCAAAATTAGACAGACATTGTCTTGACCAATAAATTCTTCACCGATCAGGAATGCTTGTGCCAAACCATCAGGAGAAGGTTGCACCTTATAGCTCAGTTCAATACCAAATTGGGAACCATCGCCCAATAATTTTTCAAAGTTTGGAAGGTCTTCAGGTGTTGAAATAATTAAAACTTCACGAATACCCGCCAGCATCAATACAGAAAGCGGATAGTAAATCATTGGCTTATCGTAAATTGGTAGAAGTTGCTTGGACACACCTTTGGTAATCGGATGTAAGCGTGTACCGGAACCGCCTGCTAAAATAATACCCTTACGTTTTATACTCATTTGCTTAATAGCTCCGCTAGTATTCGTTTTACACCTTCTTGCCAATGCGGCAAATTCAATCTGAAGGTTTGCTGTAACTTTTGATTGTTTAATCGTGAATTATGTGGTCGTGTGGCTGGAGTTGGATACGCCGTGGTAGGAATGGGATTGACCTTTTGTACAGCCAATTCCAATCCAAAGACTCGTGCCTGCTCAAAAACATAATTGGCATACCCAAACCATGAAGTTTCACCACTTGCTACAAGGTGATAAACCCCTGTTTTCATGCTGTCAGCCGCTGTTTGTGGAATGGCCTGTGCCGTAATATCCGCAATCAACTCAGCCGAGGTAGGGGCACCCACTTGATCATCAATGATAGAGAGTTCTTCTCGCTGCTGAGCCAAATTCAGCATAGTTTTCAGGAAATTTTTTCCTCGAGCAGCATAGACCCATGAGGTTCTGAAAATTAGGTAATCACAACCACTTGCAATAATTGCCTGCTCACCTTGCACTTTGGTTTGACCATAAACATTTAAGGGTGCAATGCGATCCGTTTCAAGAAATGAAGTCTGACCTAAGCCATCAAAAACATAGTCTGTCGAGTAATGCACAAACAGTGCATTGACTTGTTGGCACGCTTCAGCTGCAGCTTTTACCGTTTGATGATTCACTAAATCGGCTTGATCCTGCTCTGTTTCAGCTAAATCCACGGCTGTATAGGCAGCAGCATTCACGACCACATCAGGTTTTACCGTCATGATCGTGTTATAAATCGCCCGTGGCTGGGTCATATCACCGGACAGTCCTGCTAGACCATGCCGGTCTAATGCAATAACATCACCCAAAGGAGCTAGAGCACGTTGTAGTTCCCACCCAACCTGACCATTTTTTCCAAGCAATAAAATCTTCATGCTTATCCTTGGTATTGCTTATTTAACCAGGATTGATATTCACCACTTTGAACGTGTTCAACCCATTCATTATTGTTTAAGTACCATTCAACCGTTTTACGTAATCCCGTTTCAAATGATTCTTTCGGTGTCCAACCCAATTCATGTTCAATTTTTGAAGCATCAATCGCATAACGTACATCATGGCCTGGGCGGTCTTTTACATACGTAATTAAGTCTCGATAACGTTCAACACCTTGTGGTTTATTAGGAGCCAGTTCTTCGAGTAAAGAACAAATGGTAAGAACTACATCAATATTGGCTTTTTCATTGTGACCACCGATGTTATAGGTTTCACCAACTTGCCCCTGAGTCACGACAGTATAAAGTGCACGGGCATGATCTTCCACAAATAACCAGTCACGGATTTGCTGGCCATTACCATAGACTGGAAGTGCTTTTCCTTGCAAAGCATTCAAGATCATTAATGGAATGAGTTTTTCTGGAAAATGGTAAGGACCATAGTTATTGGAACAGTTGGTCACTAAAATCGGTAATCCATAGGTCCGATTCCAAGCACGAACCAGATGGTCTGAACTCGCTTTACTTGCTGAATAAGGTGAACTAGGAGAATAAGGGGTTTTTTCTGTAAATAAGTCCGTTGTTCCTTCTAAATCACCATAGACCTCATCTGTTGAAATATGGTGAAAACGGAATGTAGCCTTCTTTTTTTCATTTAAGCCTAACCAGTAAGCGCGGCTTGCTTCCAACATTTGATAAGTGCCGATGATATTGGTTTCAATAAAAGCATAAGGCCCAGAAATCGAACGGTCTACGTGGGATTCTGCAGCCAAGTGCATCACTGCATCAGGTTGGAAATCTGTAAATAATTGATCTAGTGCGGCACGATTACAAATATCGGTTTGGGAGAATTGATAACGAGAGTAATTAGAAATGGAACTTAACGATTCTAGATTACCGGCATAGGTTAGTTTATCAACATTTAAGACTTCATGTTCTGTATTCTGAATAATATGGCGAATCACTGCAGATCCAATAAAGCCTGCACCACCTGTAATTAAAAATCTCATTTTCCCCCCAAAAATCTAGAGCACACAAATCATATCAAAGAAGAATTTTTAGAACATCAATATAAATAGTTAACTTCTATGGTGAGAGTTAAATATTTTTGAATTGATCGAGCAAATTCATTCTATGTTTCTGCGGTGTAATCTTCTCAACAACTCCAATTAGGTCTGCCATTTTATCTATATAAACCTTACTAAGCCATCGCTCTTGCTCAAACTTAGCTAGATAATTTTCAAGTTCCTTATGAAATACACTGGATTTGAATACAGGAATCAATACTTTCTTTTCACTCACCAACGCCTCACTGATCATCGAGGTTGATTCAGGTGAACAAATGATTAAATCCGCTGCATAAATATAATCAGCAATATCACATTGCTGACCATGATTGACTAGTGTTAAAGCTATCTGTGGATTTCTTGTGAAGGCTTGCTGTAGATCCTTCTCAAAAGCTTCGGGTGTACGCCTGGATGTACTGATCAGAATTTTCCAATCTGGATAATTCAGCGCCAAGTACTTAATCCACTCAATCCATTCAGAAGAAGTCCCAATTTTGGATGTTTTAGTATCTGCACCAATTAAAATAATCAGTACTTTCTGTTCCATACAATCCAGATTTTGCTTTGCTTGCTGAACTCTATGTTCCAATTGAAAAGTAAGTTGTTTATTTGGTGCAATTGGGTAATAAATAAAAGGTTTTTGATTTTTGTATTTATCATCAATAGTAAATACAGCATCAAAATAACAAGCTGGAATCCCTCTTAATGAGGTTGCAATCACATTCTTGGTAGCTTTCCCCTGCTGCTGAAAATACTTTTTAAGCAAGGCATTTGGCAGAAGTGTTTCACCACCGGCTGAAACAAGGAGAGCACAATCTGACTGTAAAACTTGTAATTGAACAGTATCCAGATAAAAACCTAATGCCCATTTCGGGCTTACAATAGGCAAAAAAGCTTTGAGTATATGCTTCGTTAATTTACTGACTTTGTAAATCTTGAGCCACTGTACTTCATATTGATTTCCGTTATTCAGTAAGGTGATTATCCCCTTGGTTTGTGTTTCATGTCCTGCTTTACCATCCGTTAAAGCTAAAATCATCAGGTGACTATTTTCCATCTAACACCTCACGATAGACCATTTCAATATTCTTGACCATTCCATCTAAAACTAGGTTTTTTTCTGCATCAGCAAATACCGGGATAAAATCCTGCTCTACTTGTTTTAAATTTTCTAAAGCATGTACGATCAGATGATGTAATGCATTTGCATCATTTTCAGCACAGAGGTACTGCTTAGGTAAAATTTGGGTCATTGCCCCTACAGCTGTTGATATCATAGGTATTTTACAAAGCAAAGCCTCTATCATGGTATATGGACATCCTTCATAATGAGATGACATCACATAAAGAGAAGCTTGCTGCATCAAATCAGTAATATCATTACGAAAACCCAGTAACTTTATACTCTTTTCCAGAGCAAGCTCATTAATAAGTGTTGCCAACTTTTGCTTTTCAAAACCTTCACCTACAATCCAAAGCTGTGCATTTGGTATGTCTTGCCATGCTTGAATTAAAAGATCAAAACCCTTAACGGGCACTAATCTTCCTACAGCCAAAACGACAGGTGGAGTTATTTTATTAATATCGGAATTAAGCTCAGGCGGTTCAATTCCATTTAGAATAATGTACTTATTAGGGTGTTCTAAGGTTTCTGCGGCATTGGGACTCACTGCAATCACCGCATCAAAACCCTTAAACATTTTGGTATTTTTTTTACGGCTATGTAAAGTGGCAACACTTTTAGTCGATAGAAATTTTAAAACATTCCCCACCATTGCAGCAGCTTTATTCCCATGCACATGTACAATATCAGACTGAAGCCCTTTCAATGCTTTATAAATTTGATACAGAATAATAATATTTCTTCTACTCTTCGACAGATCAATTGCGATAAATTCTGTTTTTAAACGACTACGGTACTTTTCATGTGCAATAACTGTGACTTGGTGATGTTTCATTAGACTATTGGCCAATTCAACAACATGTTTTTCCAGCCCCCCCTCTTCATCACCTGCCATGACCAATGTTACTTTCATCGACTAGCCCTCCCGTTTACCCAGTTTCAAACGCAATTTCACCGCAAACAATGAATCCTTACCGCTGATTTTAATTCGCTGTAACTGCATAAAATCGGGCTGCTCTAAATCTATACCTTCTTCAGTGGTTACTGCATTGCTATAACCGGCTTGCTTTGCCAGATCCACATCACGCCCGGAATAAATACCAAAAGGATAGGCAAAGCTGCTGACCGGTTGCTGGGTTACAGTTTCAAGAGCTTGCTTGGATTGAGTTAGTTCTGCCAAACACTCTTCATCACTCAGTTTAGCCAAATTGGCATGGGTCATGGTATGTGAACCAATTTCGACCACGCCCGAATCTGCTAACCACTTTACTTGCTCATCATTCAGTTTTGGCTCACGCGCCAGTTCACCACTATTATGATGCGCTTTTTTATAGGTTGACCAATCTCGATCATGTCGGTCTACCACTACATAAATGGTCGCTTTAGCCTGATACTTTTCTAATATTGGGTAAGCATTTTCCAGATTATCCAGATAACCATCATCGAAAGTAATCGCGACGGTTTTTTCAGGGTGTCTACCCCAATTTTGTTGTAATTCCTGCATAGTCACAAAATGAAAGCCTTCTGCTTTCATCCATGCTACCTGCTTTTCAAATTCCGCCGGTTTTACCCGTAATTTATTAAACTTGGCACCATCAATATGGTTCCTGACCATGTGATACATCAGCACACGAGGTCGTTTCCAGTCTACCGCTGGTTTCCACCATGCATATTTATAACTAAACGCCATGACTAAGACCAACAGGAGAATAAAAATATAAATCACAAGAGCAACCTGATTATTTTGCTAAAAGATATGTTGCCACACGCTCTGCTTCTTTAAAAGCATGAGGTTCAGGTAACGCTTGAATTGAAGTACTCTCAGAAACCAAATGAGATTGAATAATGTGATCAATCGATTGGGTAATCCGATCTTCTTTTAATCGATCAATCCCAATCACTCCCACCTTACAACCGGCTGTTAAAGTCTCGAAAATCATGGAAACACTATCTTCCGTGACCCAAACTGCTTCTGCCTGCTGCATTTCCTCAAAGATCCAGCCTTGCGGGGTTTGTTCTACCGGAAAAATTTGCAAATACTGACTATAAGGTTGCTTAACTAAATGAGCCAGAAATTCGGATGGTGTACGACGTGAGGTAGTCAGAATAATTTTACCGTCAGGATGATTTTCTACGATCTGCTGAATTGCTGACAACACTTTTGCTTCATTCCATTGATGACGTTTGGAAGAACCACCTAAAGCAATCAAGATCCGATTGGCTTGATGGCGCTGCTCATTGACAATCGGGTTTAAAGCACCTTGAGTGGTAATAACATGCCTAGATTCAGGTACACCATCATGTTCAGGAATAATGGCATAATCAAACCAGCTGAAAGGAAAATTCGGTTTCATTAAAATAACCGTTTTCGCCTGAGGATATACTTTACCCAGTAGCAGAACCCGTGACTGGGTATGGCTGCCGACTCCCAAAATATAATCCGGCTGCTTTTCAAACAGTGTCAATTGATGACTCAATATACCTGTTAACAGCGTGAAAATTGGCAATTGCTGAATGGCGATTTCCTGGAAAGTTACTTCGCTATTGCTTATGCGCTGCATGGCCTTATACAAACCGACTGCTTGCGAACGGTGCCCCGCTTTAGCATCACTGACGTAGACAATATGCATGTTGTATTGTTTCCTTTTACACCATTAAGCAATAAAAAAGGCGAAACTTTCGTTCCGCCTCCTCATCTTAACCGATCAACTTATTTTACGTAAGTTAACCAGTGTGCATATTTAGGATCTTTACCCTGAACTGCATCAAAGAATGCTTTCTGAATTTTTGTCGTAATTGGACCACGACAGCCTTCGCCAATGATACGGTCATCATATTCACGGATTGGAGTCACTTCAGCTGCAGTACCGGTGAAGAAGGCTTCATCACCAATATAGAATTCATCGCGGGTAATACGACGTTCAAATACTTCAATGCCCAAGTCTTTGGCAATGGTAATGATAGTTTGACGGGTAATACCGTCTAAAGCACCGCCAGCGATATCCGGTGTATGCAATGCACCATCTTTTACCAGGAATACGTTTTCGCCAGAACCCTGACATACATAACCTTGCGGATCCATCAGCATTGCTTCGTCATAACCCGAATGTGCTACTTCCTGATGGGCAAGAATAGACAAAGTGTAGTTACCTGAAGCCTTTGCCTTACACATGGTCACGTTTGGATGGTGATGGGTAAATGATGAAGTTTTTACGCGAATACCTTTCGCCATCGCTTCTTCACCCAGGTAAGCACCCCAGCCCCATGCTGCCACAGTGGCATGAATAGTATTATCCGTTGCAGCAATACCGAGTTTTTCCGAACCGATAAAGATAATTGGACGCAAATAGCATGAAGCTAATTTATTTTCACGTACTACATCAATTTGAGCCTGCTCAAGTGCTGCATGATCAAATGGAACCTTCATTTGATAGATTTTTGCAGAGTTAAGCAAACGCTTGGTATGATCTTGGAGACGGAAAATCGCGGTACCATTTGGTGTTTCATAAGCACGGACACCCTCAAAGACACCCATACTGTAGTGTAATGTATGAGTTAGGACGTGGATTTTCGCCTCACGCCAGTCAACCATTTGTCCATCTTGCCAGATAAAACCATCACGATCAGCCAAATTCATGGCACACACTCCAAATTTTTATACACAGTCATTTCTATCCAACGCAAAAGTTGCAGTTGGATCAATTAATCTTTGCCATAACTTGCAAACGACCTCTCGGGTATCGTACCAGTCGTCAGCTGCAACTTGCATGGATTGATTTGCAAGGGCTAAACGGTGGCTCTCGGCTCGTTCACGGAGATAAGCTTGAATCAATGCTGTCGCGTCGGCGCTGGATAAGCGATCCGTTTTTGCGGCATCCTCAAGGATTCGTACGTTGTCGGAGTAATGGGCGAGATCAGGATTCGACCCACTCCATGCTAATACCGCATACTGTGCCATAAATTCGATATCAACGATACCACCTGCATCCTGTTTTAAGTGAAAAATCCCATCTTTTTGCTGCTCTTTGGAAGAGCCTAAATGGTCTTTCATTTTTTGACGCATTTTCAGCACTTCTGCTCGAACATTCGCCTCATCCCGTGGCTGGGTCAAAATGCGGCAGCGTAAATCTTCAAACTTTTCTCGCAGGGAAGCTTCACCGGCAATGGATCGGGCACGAACCAGCGCCTGATGCTCCCATACCCAAGCACTTTTTAATTGATATTGTTCAAAGGCTTTGAGGCTGGTCACAAGTAAGCCAGCCTCACCCGATGGACGTAAGCGGGTATCAATTTCATACACGCGCCCATCTAAGGTTTGTGTGGTCATCAGCGACATGAATTTCTGTGCCACGCGTATGGCAAACTCAAAACCGCTAATCGGTTTAATAGCATCGGTATCACCCTGTTCACTCATATAATGAATAAATACCAGATCCAAATCCGAGCCATAACCCAGTTCAATGCCACCTAGCTTGCCATAGCCTGCGACCGCGAATGCCATATGATCGAGTGAACAGCGCTGCCCCTCTACATCTAAAGGATAGCCATGCTTTTTAGCAGTAATTTGATAAGCCAGATTTAATGTCGCATTAACGGATACTTCTGCAATATCGGTTAATGCATCGGAGACTTTCATCAATGGACTTTCCGCCAGCACATCACTGGCTGCCACAGCCAATACATTAGATTTCTTGAATAAACGCAGCACGCGCATCTGATCTTCAACCTGATCAATCTCAATGCGCAACAGTTGCTGGCGCAGTGAATCTTCCAGATCCTGACGTTTCGGCAATTCAAAATCCATCGATAAAAATTCGTCCAGCAGTACCGGATAATGGGTCAGTTCCTCACAAATCCATGGACTCACCGTGGCCATTTTCACCAGACGCTGTAGCGCACCCTTACTTTCAATCAACATTACCAGATACACGGTACGGCGCAGGACCGATTCGACCAAAGGCATCAAACGTAACAGTGCCACTTGCGGTTTATCAGACTGTAAAATCGCTTCAATCAAATGTGGCCAAAAAGTTTTCAGGCGTTGTACCGCTTTGGCGGGCAATTTTTTCAGCGCATGCCCATTCCAGAATTCATGCACCAGATTTTTGGCATCTTCATCCAGCACTTCATCCAGCTGTTTCTCTAATTGAGTAAAGCTTTCAATTAACGGATCAGGTTCTTTTTCTTTAATCAAATGCTCAAACTGGTAGATGACCTTGGCGCGTTTTTGATTCAGTATCTCTAAAAATTGCTCCCAACTGTCAAAACCCAGCGTTTCAATCATGCGATTTCTTAAATCAGGTTCATTGGGCAAGGACTGGGTCTGCTGGTCATTGAGTGCCTGAATGGCATGTTCAATCCGGCGCAGAAACAGATAGGCATCTTCCAGTTCAAGTACGGCATTTTGTTCAAGAAGCCCCACTTCACCCAAATGATGCAGGCTGACCAGACACTGGCGATCCTGCAATTCAAGTTTTGAGCCACCATAAATCAATTGAAACACTTGAACGATGAATTCGACTTCACGAATCCCCCCTGCTCCAAGCTTGATATCATCTTCGATATTACGGCGTTGTACTTCGCGTTCAATCATCGCCTTCATTTCACGCATGGCTTCAAAGGCGGTGTAATCGACATATTTACGAAACACAAAAGGACGGGTCATCTCCAATAATTCATCACCTTCTGTTCCACCGGTGACTATGCGGGCTTTAATCCAGGCATAGCGCTCCCACTCACGGCCATGCTGGCTTAAATATTTTTCCAGGGCCACATGGCTAATCGCCAAAGCTGAACCATCCCCCCAGGGACGCAGGCGCATATCGACACGGAACACAAAACCGTCTGCGGTAATATGATCAAGCAGATAAATCAGCTTTTGCCCCCATAAAATACAAAACTGCTGTACATCAATACATTTGCGACCATTGGTTTCGCCCTGTTCATCAAAAGCGAAAATAAGATCAATATCACTTGAAAGGTTAAGCTCTTGTGCCCCGAGCTTGCCCATGGCGACCACGATTAAATCCTGCACAGCCCCACCGTAGCCGATAGGCTCACCGTGCTTGGCCACCAATGGAGCACGGGCAAAATCTTTAGCCGCGCAAATAGCAGCATCGGCAAAATCGGAAAGCTCACGTGTCAGGGTTATCACATCCGTCAACCGGTTGGCATCCTGCCAAATCCAGCGGAACATCAAGCGCGCGCGAAGCACACGAATGGCATGCATCCAGGTGCTTTCATCTGTAATCTGCTCTAGCGTGTCATGAACAATGTTCTGGATTTGAATGGTGGTTAAAGGAAGGAGAAATTGATCAATTGCATAATCTTGTTCTAATAGAGCGCTGTGTTTTCCCAACACCTGTTCTGCATATTGGCTCGCACGCAATGTGTTGTGCAATTGTTCCGCATTCATCTTAAAACCTTCAGCCTGATTTTTTTCTAGTTATAGCAGCTGAAAAGAAATAGTGGAAAAGAAAAATTGATTTTCTATACTTTTACTTTTTCAATTTTAGGCTGTTCCTGGGCTAAAGCCTGATGGGCACTGGTGGCTGCCGGTAAAATCACATTAAATGTCGTACCTTCACCTTCTGTAGAATCTACAAAAATTTGCCCATGGTTCAAATCAATAAAACGCTTACACAAGACCAGGCCCAGACCGGTACCTTTTTCTCCTGCAGTCCCTTTAATACTGACCGTAACCGACTGCTGGAACAGCTGATCCATTTGTGCCCGACTCATCCCCAGACCGGTATCCCGCACAGAAATATGCACCCCTGCTTCGGACTCATTTGCCTGAATCATGACGCGCCCCGTACCATCGGTCGGGGTGAATTTCAAAGCATTGGAAACCAGGTTCTGTATCACTGAAGTAATCATGTTGATATCGGCATAGACCTTGATGCCTTCTTCAATCTGGTCAATTAACTGAATATTTTTCTTTACGGCCAGACTATTCAGTACATCACAAACAATCTTGCTTGACTGTTTTAATTCAAAATTTATGGGATGATAAATGAAACGTCCGCCTTCAGCCATTGCCCAATTCAGCAGGCTTTCCAGCAGGTTATAAGTCGATTGTGCCGTATCATACAAATATTCAGCAATATTCTGTATGCTGGATTCATCCAGTGTTTCACGCTCTTGCGCCAGCACTTCTGAAAAGCCGAGCAAACCATGAAATGGGGCTCTCAGGTCATGGGCAATAATCTGGAAAAACTTGGTTTTACTGAAATTGAGCGCCGCTTGCTGCTCGTACATTTCCTTCAGTTCAGCATGATCTGCCTTCAGTTCAATCATATGGATCAGACTGTTGGTCAAGTCACTGACATTGGTAATACTTTCAGGATGAAACGGTTTTTTCTGCTGATCAAAAAAAAGCGCCTGACCAATTGAAGTACCGTTACTTAAACGCAAATCAAAAGCCAGATAACGCTTAGCCTCTACGCCGAATTGACTCACATGCTGCACCAGATTCGGATATTGACTATGCTGATGATCAATAAAAGGATGCTCTTCAAAATAAGAACTTAAACCGGTTTCATCAGGCGAGCAAAAGGCCTTAAAACCATGATTGGAGGAATACCAGATATAAGGCTCATGATGAAAAGCCAGTACCGCCTGTTCAGCACCAAGCATGTTGCGGGAAAACCTTAAAAAACGCTCAAGCTGATTCGTTGCTGTAAAAACACCTAACAATAGTGAGATTTTACATGCACTAAGCTGCTCAGTTTCCGAGCCTATTTCAAGCAACTGCATTTTCATATTTGATTCATCCAATCACTATTATTTGTTGTTTTAAAGAAATAATTATCATGTTTCATCTTATTAACAAAGTTTCATATTGAAGACAATGAATAAAGACAAACAGTGACAATTTACACCTAATGTTTACTCTAGTTTTCACCTTAGCATCAAAAGCATACCGCAATTCTATTCAAACAATAAAAAACCAATCTATTATTAATCACTTATATTGTTTGAATATATCTCGAGGGTCGGACTCGAAGCGAAAATCTAAAGCTATCCTTAGTCAACATTTGACTACAATAGCATGGTTTCCAGTTTTCATCGGGACAGTCCGATGATTAAGTGTTTAGCTCATCATCCATTTGTTTAAAACACAGCACAATTGATCAGCTCATCATTCAATTGTTCAGGCATACTCTATGTTACAGAAATCATATACAGTAAATTGCCATATTGCTTGCACAACAATTAAAAAATCATCTTTTTAGCCTTGCTGTTTTTTTGAGTCTCCCTCTCAACGCATTTCCTGTCCCTCTAAGACTCTCCTGTTCAAATACTACTGCTCAGAACAGCTATTCATTTATTTAACTTCTTCTTTTACATCAGATCTGCAACCCATTTTCGATGACAGTAATGATCATAATCGTTGCCAGCACACTTTTCAGTGCAGTCATGAATAACAATAATAAATGCTTATCTCCCCCCAATAATTGTCCAATCAATCTAAGAAAAATTTGCCTCTTCTTCCCTGCTAGATAATTTATTTCCATGATACCCAACATGTCCTAAGTAATTAGTTTATAAATCGGCAAAAAATCGCCCGCCGGTTTTTTTTATGCAGGAGGAATTCATACAAATAAGTTATTGATAATAATAAATTATATAACTTATTAAGCAAGATTCTCTACTTATATGACCAAATACGGGGAATTGCCACATGAGAGACCGGAAGCCTCACCCCGATTCGAAAAATAACTAAATTTCACGTAGAATAGGGGGATTGGTGAACAACACTGATGTATACAAATTTTCAGCCAAAGACCAATATGCAAGATATTGCTGTTCGGCTGAGGTGCAAATAAGCGCCAATACTTTTAATGTTTTATTTAAGCAAACCGGTTCGCAGAACTGAGCCAAAAGCTCGGTACTGACAAACTCAATCTAAAGCAAGGGGCTATATATGGCTGGTGGAAAGTCAAAAATCATTTACACATTGACCGACGAGGCGCCACTATTGGCGACCTACTCCCTGCTGCCGATCATTGAAACCTTTACCAAGCCAGCTGGTGTAGAGATTGTTAAAAAAGACATCTCTGTAGCCGTACGTGTGCTTGCAGAATTTACGGACTTCCTCAGCGATGAGCAGAAAGTACCGAATACCCTGGCAGAGCTTGGCAATCTCACACAAGACCCAGACACTAATATCATTAAACTCCCAAATATTAGTGCGTCAGTTGGCCAGTTGATAGCTTGTATCAAGGAACTTCAATCGAAAGGCTACGCTCTTCCTGACTATCCGGAAAACCCGGTGACTGAGGAAGAAAAAGCAATTAAAACACGTTACAGCAAATGCCTCGGTTCTGCTGTAAACCCGGTTCTGCGTGAAGGTAACTCTGACCGTCGCGCGCCGACTGCTGTAAAAAATTATGCGAAAAAACACCCGCACTCAATGAGCGAGTGGAAACAATGGTCACAAACTCACGTTTCACACATGGATGAAGGCGACTTCTACCACGGTGAAAAATCAATGACACTTGACCGTGCACGCAATGTAAAAATGGAACTCATCACTAAGTCTGGTGAAAGCATTGTTCTCAAGCCGAAACTTGCTTTGCTTGATGGTGAAATCATTGACTCAATGTTCATGAGCAAGAAAGCGCTTTGCGATTTCTATGAAAAAGAACTTGAAGATTGCCGTGAAGCAGGCATTTTGTTCTCTTTACATGTTAAAGCAACCATGATGAAAGTTTCACACCCGATCGTATTCGGTCACTGTGTGAAAATTTACTACAAAGATGCATTTGAAAAACACGGTAAACTGTTCGACGAATTAGGCATTAACGTAAACAACGGTATGGCTAATCTTTACGAAAAGATTGAAACCTTACCAGAGTCACAGCGTGACGAAATCATCCGTGACCTGCACGCGTGTCAAGAACACCGCCCAGCACTAGCGATGGTTGATTCAGCTAAAGGCATCACCAACTTCCACTCTCCTAACGACATCATTGTAGATGCTTCTATGCCTGCAATGATCCGTGCCGGTGGTAAAATGTGGGGTGCTGATGGTAAACAGTATGATGCTAAAGCAGTCATGCCTGAATCTACATTCGCACGTATTTACCAGGAAATGATCAATTTCTGTAAATGGAATGGTAACTTCGACCCACGTACCATGGGTACTGTGCCAAACGTTGGTTTGATGGCACAAAAAGCTGAAGAATACGGTTCACACGACAAGACATTCGAAATTCCTGAAGCAGGTATTGCGAACATCACTGACCTTGAAACAGGTGAAGTGTTGATGTCACAAAACGTGGAAGAAGGCGATATCTGGCGTATGTGTCAGGTGAAAGATGCTCCGATCCGTGACTGGGTGAAACTTGCAGTAACTCGTGCACGTAACTCTGGCATGCCTGCAATCTTCTGGCTTGACCCGTACCGTCCACATGAAAATGAACTGATCAAGAAAGTACAAAAATACTTGAAAGATCACGATACAACTGGTTTAGATATTCACATCATGTCTCAAGTTCGTGCAATGCGTTATACGCTTGAACGTGTTGCTCGCGGTCTGGATACCATTTCTGTAACAGGTAACATTCTTCGTGACTACCTCACAGACTTGTTCCCAATCATGGAACTGGGTACTTCTGCAAAAATGTTGTCTATCGTACCGTTAATGGCCGGTGGTGGCATGTACGAAACTGGGGCTGGTGGTTCTGCACCTAAACACGTACAACAACTTGTAGAAGAAAACCACTTGCGTTGGGATTCTTTAGGTGAATTCTTGGCACTTGCAGTGTCATTAGAGGAAATGGGCATTAAAGAAAACAATGCTCGTGCGAAACTTCTTGCTCAAACTTTAGATAAAGCAACCGGTATCTTGCTGGACAACGACAAGTCTCCTTCACGCCGTACAGGTGAACTGGATAACCGTGGCAGCCACTTCTACCTGGCTAAATTCTGGGCTGAAGAGCTTGCTACACAAGACGAAGATGCTGAACTTAAAGCGAAGTTTGCTCCTCTTGCGAAAGCACTTGCTGAAAACGAAGACAAGATCGTTGCTGAACTTGCAGAAGTACAAGGTAAGGCTGTAGACATCGGTGGTTACTTCGCTCTTGATCAAGAGAAAGTAAATGCAGTAATGCGTCCAAGTGCTACATTTAATGCTGCACTTGCTTCAATCTAAGCTTTTCCAGAACTGACGAAAGTTAGTGATGTAAAAAACCGGCGTTTAGGCGCCGGTTTTTTATTTAAATATGATTAGGGTGTGTCCTCATTTGGCTTTGCACCAAATAAATATGCAGGCTATACGGATCATAGATTTATAATTGCGTGCTAGTTTATCAAATCGAGTTGCAATAGCACGGAAATGTTTTAATCTCGCAAAAGCATTTT
>NZ_WXXM01000016.1:0-69255 GCF_011319235.1 Acinetobacter sp. SA01 | reverse complement strand
TTAAGATCACTCTTTGTGCCTGATAAAAAATGGCGAAAACAAGAAGAACCTCAATTGAGGTTCTTCTTGTGATATTTGTGGGACAGCAGTGACTTAATAGTCCTCTTTTTTATAGGCTTTTATTCTGTATTTAAATAATATTCAGCTTTTACGTGCCAATAAAAATTCTGAAATCTGGTTCAGTTCAGCTGCATTTTCAGCAAACATCTCCAAAGCATTAAAGGCCTGATCATGCAGCTCTTTGGCATAGGCTTGAGCTTTTTCCAGCCCCATAAGTGCAGGATAAGTTGATTTATCCACTTGCTCATCCTTACCCGCAGTTTTTCCCAGTACTGCTGTATCGGAAATAATATCCAGAATGTCATCCTGTACCTGAAAGGCCAGTCCAATCGCTTGCGCATATTCACGCAGTTTAGGAATGGCAGGATCTGTGCCTTCAAATACGGTCACGGCTGTCATCATCACGGCTGCAGAAATCAGGGCACCGGTTTTATTGCGGTGAATATTTTCCAGAGCATCCTGATCAACACGCTTACCTTCAGCCTGTAAATCCAGCACCTGGCCACAGACCATTTTCGAGCTGGCAGTCGCCAGAATTTGCATCTGTTTTAAAACAATGGTCGGAGCAACTGCCGGGCCCTGATCAAACAGGCGACTGCCCAAGATTTCAAAGGCCATCGACTGCAAAATATCCCCCGCCAGTAATGCCGTATCTTCCCCAAAAGCGACATGACAGGTCGGTTGACCACGACGCAAGGAATCATTATCCATACAGGGTAAATCATCATGGGCCAGTGAATAACAATGAATCATTTCAATGGCGACTGCAGCACGGCGTACGGCAGCAAAATTTGCATTCGGTTTTAAAGCAGCGGTGGCATAACAAAGTGCAGGACGTACCCGTTTTCCACCCAGCATGACTGCATGATACACAGCCCCTTTAAGCGGCTCCGGAATGGAAAATGCGTCTAATGCCGTTAATAAATCTTGTTGAATACGTTGCTGTGCTTGAGTTAATGCATTTGCTTGCACGTCAGTTAAAGATGACACATTCGCCTCGAATACTTTGCTTTGGGAATAGATCGGGAAAATTTAAAATGACCCCGATCTAATATACAACGCTCTTGTCACCTTCGACAGAGAACTTGCGATTCCTCATCTACATGAGAATTGAACCGTCATCATCGTTTAAGCTTTAATCAGGCCAACTTATTGATCAATGACAAGCAGCATGATACTGCTTTCTCGCAAGATTCTCTATCTTGTTTGCTATTTCAAGCTATCTTCCGGAATTCGGACCCAGCCTTCCATCAGTACCCGCGCACTGCGGCTCATGACAGCTTTTTTGACTACCCACTGCCCATTTTCCTGAACAGCTTGTGCACCAACTCTTAAGGTACCTGATGGATGTCCGAAGCGTACCGCTTCACGTACTCCGCCACCTGCTGCCAGATTAACCAAAGTTCCAGGAATCGCAGCAGCCGTACCGATCGCCACTGCAGCCGTTCCCATCATGGCATGATGCAGTTTACCCATCGACAAGGCACGAACCAGCAAATCGACATCAGTGGTTTGAATATCTTTACCGCTTGAAGATGTATAGGCTTTAGGTTTCGATACAAAGGCAATTTTCGGGGTATGCTGGCGCTTTTCCGCTTCGGAAATATCCTGAATCAGACCCATCTGTTTTGCGCCATAAGCGCGGATAGTTTCAAAACGTGCCAGTGCCTGAGCATCGCTATTGATAGCATCCTGTAATTCAGTACCTTCATAACCAATATCTTCTGCATTTAAAAAAATGGTCGGAATACCGGCATTAATAAAGGTTGCCTGAAAAGTTCCGATTTCCGGTACTTCAAGAGTATCTACGACATTCCCCGTCGGGAACATGGCTCCGCCCTCTTCACCATCATCAGCCGGGTCCAGAAATTCAATGGCAACTTCAGCTGCCGGGAAAGTCACCCCATCCAGCTCAAAATTACCAGTTTCCTGCACCTGTCCATTGGTGATCGGCACATGGGCAATAATGGTTTTTTGGATATTGGCTTGCCAGATACGGACTGTACAAATGCCATTTTCCGGAATACGTTCTGCACTGACCAAGCCATTGGAAATGGCAAATGAGCCGACTGCAGCCGTTAAGTTTCCGCAGTTACCACTCCAGTCCACAAAAGGCTGATCAATCGAAACCTGTCCAAATAAATAATCGACATCATGATCTGGCTGGACACTTTTGGCCAAAATCACGGTTTTACTGGTACTTGAAGTTGCTCCACCCATGCCATCAATCTGCTTGCCATATGGATCAGGGCTTCCAATCACTCGCAGCAATAACTGATCACGCACTTTTCCAGCCTGCTGTGCAGCTTGTGGCAAGTCATCCAGTTTAAAGAACACCCCTTTACTGGTACCGCCACGCATATAAGTTGCTGGAATCTTGATTTGTGGAGCAAAACTCATTTCTCTTTTATCCTTTCATTTATCATTGTTGTACATCGCCGTCAGCAAAATGCTAATAAAGTATCATAGCGATTTTTTTTATGAAATAGATGCTTTCTTGACTTAAGTATAAAAAACGAATACCAAACTTTTTTTCATCATTTACCTCATTTTATTTTATGTATTAAAAAATAAAATTAATTTATTGATTCAAAATAGGAATATATAAAATATTTTTTATATGATTATTTTTTAACAATCCCTCTCTAGAGCCCGTACTAGGCTTATACATTTCAATCTATTACAATCCATTTCAATACTTTCCTTACACATTGTCGGGCTGAATACTTTGAACAACGAGTCTTCCAAACTTCAGCGTGGCTTAAAGAACCGTCATATCCAACTGATCGCCATGGGCGGTGCAATTGGGACAGGCTTATTCTTAGGTTCCGCACAGGTCATCCAATCTGCTGGTCCTTCCATCATTTTGGGTTATGCCATTGGTGGTTTAATCGCCTTTTTAATCATGCGCCAACTGGGTGAAATGATTGTTCATGAGCCTGTAGCAGGATCATTTAGCCACTTTGCCAATAAATATTGGGGCAAATTCCCAGGCTTCCTGGCGGGCTGGAATTACTGGATTTTGTACGTTCTGGTTGCCATGACAGAGCTTACTGCAGTCGCCAAATATATTAATTACTGGTGGCCGCATATTCCTGCATGGGCTTCGGTACTGTTCTTTTTCATTGTCATTACTCTGGTCAATCTCGGCAATGTCAAGTTTTATGGCGAATCCGAATTCTGGCTTTCCATTGTTAAAGTGACTGCCGTGATTTCCATGATTGTTTTCGGCCTGTATTTATTACTGACCGCAGATGCAGGATCAACATCTTCATTTAGCAATCTTTGGTCACATGGCGGTTTCTTCCCGAATGGTTTTGAAGGCCTGTTCTATATGCTGGCTTTCCTCATGTTCGCCTTTGGCGGTATTGAACTGATTGGTATGGCGGCTGCAGAAGCCAAAGACCCGGAAAAGACCATTCCTAAGGCCATTAACCAGGTCGTGTTCCGTATTCTGATTTTCTATATTGGCTCACTCACGATTCTTTTATCCTTAGTGCCTTGGAACCAGCTGGAACTGGGTGGTATGGATAAAAGTCCATTTGTAATGATTTTCAGTCAACTCGGAATTGGCTGGGCAGCACATCTACTCAATTTCATTATCTTGACTGCAGCACTGTCTGTTTATAACAGTGGTATGTATGCCAACAGCCGTATGCTGTATGGTCTGGCACAGCAAGGCAATGCACCGAAAGCATTCCTGAAAGTAAATAAACAAGGTGTGCCTATTCCTGCTGTTTTATTCTCAGCCCTGCTCATTTTCGGTTGTGTGCTTTTAAACTACTTTGTCCCAGAAGACGCTTTGGGCCACTTGATGTATGTGGTCGTAGGTGCCTTGGTGCTAAACTGGGCCATGATTAGTTTGACACATCTGAAATTCAAACAGGCTGTCAAAAACGCTGCGATTCAAACCAAGTTCCCGGCACTCTGGGCTCCTGTCAGTAATTATGTGGTACTGATCTTTATTGCGACAGTACTTTATATTATGTGGACCCAAGGTTTTAAAGAATCTGTATTAATGATTCCCGTTTGGATAGTGCTGATGTTTGGCCTATTTAAAAGCCTAAAGACGAAGAAATCTTAAACATAAAATTCGTTTAAATCATTTTAAAAAGTTATTGTTTCGACAATAACTTTTTTTTTACCTGTATTTGCGCTACATTAGCTGCGCATTGCGCCCTTAGCTTAACTGGATAGAGCAGTTGCCTCCTAAGCGACCGACGTGGGTTCGAGTCCCGCAGGGCGCACAATACTTTTCACCCTAGAATTTTTAATAAAAATAATCTAAAGCCCCCTATTCAGCTTGCCAGATCTCGCTTCCCTACATGCCTATATTTAAACTTTCCCTTAGTCAGGTAATGATACGAGTGTTTTAAAATTCCCAAATAGCAATTAATAATAAAAAATATTTAAAAAATTAAATTTCCTGACCTCCTGTTTTTTAATTTCAATTATTACACTTAAAAAGAGAACTCTATCACATAAAAATATGATACTTTTTATGATAAATGATCACTTTTTAATCAAATAAATATTCAAACAAAATAATTATCAATTAAATTTAATTTATTATTTTTCAATTATTTAAAATAAACTATTAGTATAAATTTAGACTAAAAACTCTAATACGTTCATTTTTTAAACTCTATAGTTTTTTATAGAGCATTTACTCTTTTTTTTATTGTGCTATTTTTGTCACATGGAGTAACAAATGATATCTGGTTATATAACTGATATTAGGAAAATAAATTTAGCGCATTCAAAAACACAAATCAGCCGTAATAAAATTTGTACATCAAGGAAAGACACAAAATGAAATTAAAAACTCTTAGTACCGCAATGATTCTTGCAACAGTACCAATGACAGGTGCATTTGCAGCTGCACTAGATCGCTCAGGTCAATCTATTTCAGCCTTCCTACAACCGGGTAACTATTTCGAAGCGGGTATTTCTGTTTTAGATCCAAATGTTTCAGGTAAAGTAAATAATGGATATACTCCAAACCCAGCAGCTCCAGCAAGTGCTATTGGGCTTCAAAATACAAACTTATCAGATATGGGAGATGATTATTATTTTCCAAGTGCAGCATTAAAATTACAGCTTACTGATAATTTCTCTTTTGGCTTAATTTACGATCAGCCTTTCGGAGCTGATGCAACTTATTCAGCCACAGACTCAAGTTCACCTGCTGTACTACCAGGTGCATTAGCCGCATTTCAAGGTCAAGGTTTATTCCATAATGGTTCTGAATCAACTAAAGTTGAAGTAAAAACACAAAATATATCAATGCTATTTGGTTTCCAACCAAATAAAAATTTAAATTTTTATGCAGGTCCAGTTTATCAAACTGTTGAAGGCGACGTTCAATTACGTGGTCTAGCATATGGCGGTAGCAGTACATTTGGCTCTTATAATGCCAATATGGAAGAAGACGGTTCAGTCGGTTGGTTAGCTGGTTTTGCTTATCAAATTCCTGATATTGCTCTCAAAGCATCTTTAACCTATCGTTCTGAAATTGACCATGATGCAAAAACCACCGAAACTTTTAATACAGGTTTATTTGCTGGTCTTAACCTACAACCAAATTCAAGTACTTCAATCACGACACCACAATCTGTTAACTTGGATTTCCAAACCGGCATCATGGCAGATACCGTAGCATTTGCTAATGTACGCTGGGTTGAATGGTCTAACTTCTCCATTCGCCCACCTAAATTTGGTACAGCTAGTGTACAAGCACCTGTTGTAGCTTCAACTGGAAAACCAAATGGCTTTGATTTAGTTGCATATTCCGATGATCAAATTTCTGCAACTGTTGGTGTTGGTCGTAAACTGAATGAGCAATGGGCTGGTAACGTTTCCGTAGGTTATGATACTGGTGCAGGCAATCCGGTATCTACCCTTGGTCCAACAGAAGGTTACTGGAATGTTGGTTTAGGTTTACAATTCAGTCCAGCACCAAACTACTTCATCGCGGGTGGTGTGAAATACTTCTGGTTAGGTGATGCTAAAGCACAATCTGGCGCACAATTTGGTACTCCTAATACAGTTGCTAGCTTTGAAGACAACAATGCACTTGCATACGGCTTAAAAATTGGTTACCGCTTCTAATTTTATTTAACCAAACAATAAAAGACCATTGTTCGCAATGGTCTTTTTTCAGTCTTTGATTAGCATTTAATATACATTTATAAATTAATAGCTGTATTTTCCATCAAACGGTTAATTTTTTATTTTGAAATTTACTTCATTCTTCATAATTTTCTTTTTATTTAAAAATCATAAAGATAATTTAACAAAAATAGAATTATTACTCTATCAAGCATCATTTGTGTGCTTACAAGTCAATTATTAAACTCTAGCAGAGTATTTACTCTTTTTTTATTTATGTTACTTTTCCAGCACTTTTAGTTACAAAATGGCATCAGGGAAAGAACCATGAAGCTCAACAAAATATATTCAGCAGTTTTAATTAGCTTACTTCCATCTGCTTCAGTATTGGCCGCTGGTCTAGACCGTTCTGGTCAATCTATCACCGCATTTTTACAACCCGGAAATTATGCCGAAGCTGGAATTTCCGTTCTAGATCCGGATGTTAAAGGTAAAGATCGAAGTGGCCATCATGTCGGTGATATGGGAGATGACTACACTTTCCCCTCTGCTGCCATTAAAGTTCAAGCCACAGATAAAATTTCCCTAGGTCTTTTATACGACCAACCTTATGGTGCAGATGCTACTTATCAAGTTGACGGTTCAGACTTCTCAGACCCAACACTTAAAGAAGGTACAAAAGTAGAAGTCCGTACTAATAATTTAACTGCTTTGATTGGTTATCAACCAACAGCAAACTGGAATTTTTATGCAGGTTCGGTTTGGCAAACTGTTGAGGCTGATATTAAATTACGTGGTGCAGCTTATTCATTATTAAGTGGTTACAACATTAAAGTTGATCAAAAACAAGCGTATGGTTGGTTAGCTGGATTTGCTTATCAAATCCCAGAAATAGCCTTAAAGGCTGCTGTAACTTATCGTTCAGAAATCAAACATAAAGCTAATGCTACAGAAACAAGTAATTTAGCTGCTCTTGGTGCAAGCATTCCTGCAACAGGCCATCCATATAGTCCTTACAAACCATTTTTATCAACTTTAGGCTACAAAGAAAGCATACTTGATGCTACAACGCCTCAATCTGTAAATATTGATTTACAAACAGGTATTGCCGCAAACACTTTAGCATTTGCAAACTTACGCTGGGTACATTGGGATCAATTCGCAGTTAAACCTGAATTGTTAGCTCAAGCATCTACATTTGCAAAAGGCAAAGCGCAAAACCTGATTGATTACTCAAACGATCAATACTCTGTAACTACAGGTCTTTCACATAAATTCAATAGTAAGTGGGCGGGTACAGCAGCTGTAGGCTACGATTCTGGCGCAGGCAACCCTGTAACTACTTTAGGCCCAACTGAAGGCTATTGGAGTGTTGGTCTAGGTGGACAATACAGTCCTGCAGAAAACTACTTTATTCAAGCTGGGGTTAAATACTTCTGGCTAGGCGATGCTCAAGCTCAAACTGGTGGCGCTGTAAAAGCTGATTTCACTGATAACCATGCAATGGGTTATGGTCTGAAAATCGGTTACCGCTTCTAATTGCATTAAAAATTAGGATTAAAAAAGAAAGGGCGCTAGAGGCGCCCTTTCTTTATTCCATAAACTTAAAAATATTAAGCAGGAATATTACGTACTGAAGCATTACGAATTGCTTCTTTTAACGCGTCATAACCGTGAATCGGTGGGAACTGAGGGAATTCAGCAATGACATTTTCCGGTGCATCAAACAGGAACCCGTGGTCTGCTTCGCCCAACATCGTAGTATCGTTATAAGAATCGCCTGCTGCAATCACACGGAAGTTCAAACCATGGAGGGCTTTAACTGCTTGGCGTTTTTGATCCGGCTGACGAAGTTTATAAGCTGTGATCATACCATTTTCATCAGTTTCTAACTTGTGACAGAAAATGGTTGGCCAATCGAGTTGCTTCATTAAAGGATGAGCAAACTCATAGAACGTATCGGAAAGAATAATCAATTGAAAATGGGTACTCACCCATTTCACAAATTCTTTTGCCCCAGGGAAAGGTCCCATCTCTGCAATTACTTCCTGAATATCATTTAAGCCTAAACCGTGCTCTTTTAAGATATTCAGGCGCTGCGTCATTAACACATCGTAGTCTGGAATATCACGTGTAGTGGCTTCCAACGCTTTAATTCCAGTTTTCTTGGCAAAATTAATCCAAATTTCCGGAACCAACACCCCTTCAAGATCAAGACATACGATTTCCATGGGCTCTCCCAATGTCAGTAAAAAATTTTGCGTTATGATAGCTTAAAAATAGAGATTTCAGGGGCTGTTTTTTAAATCTATTTTATTCATAAGCATTTATTTTTTAGTGCTAAGCAGATTATTTCAATTCCATTAAAATCATTGTGAATTAAACTAATATAGGTTTTTAAGTGTCCAAGCCTATACGCCAGGAACTGTCATGACTACAATCCCTACCATTGACCTTGTTGATGCACTTGCATCTGAATATGCCGATAAATCTCCCAGCGAGATTCTGGAACTTGCTTTAAGTCAAGAAGGTGAAATTGCCATTTCATTTTCAGGTGCTGAAGATGTGGTTTTAATTGATATGGCTTCGCATTTAGGCAAACCTTTTCGTGTTTTCAGTCTCGATACCGGTCGTTTACATGCAGAAACCTATCAATTTATCGACCAGGTCCGTAAACACTATAATATTGAGATCGAAATCTGCTTCCCTGAAACAGAAACGATGCAAAAACTGGTGACTGAAAAAGGCTTCTTTAGCTTTTATCAGGATGGCCATCAGGAATGTTGCGGTATTCGTAAAGTTCAGCCCTTACGTAAAAAGCTGGCTACATTGGATGGCTGGATTACCGGTCAACGTAAAGATCAAAGTCCGGGGACTCGTAATGAAATTCCAGTGGTGCAAGCAGATGCCGGTTTTTCAGGTCCTGGAAAACAGCTAATCAAATATAATCCTTTGGCAAACTGGTCAAGTTCCGACGTGTGGAACTATATCCGCATGATGGAAATCCCTTATAATCCGTTGCATGAGCGTGGTTTTATTTCGATTGGTTGTGAGCCCTGCACACGTCCTGTATTGCCAAATCAGCATGAACGTGAAGGCCGCTGGTGGTGGGAAGAAGCGACCCATAAAGAATGCGGGTTACACGCAGGAAATTTAAAATAATATTTAAAAAAATCACTGTTATTCAGTGATTTTTTTAACTTATCATTACACATAAAGCAGTTCATTTCTTTTTGAAAAAAGATATACTAAAAACACTCTTTTATATAATTCTAACAAGCCTGTTCATATAAGAACAGGCACAAAATTGCAGTGAGGCATTCAACGCTATGCGTCCATTACACCCAATTGATTTTATTTTTCTGTCGCTTGAAAAGCGTCAGCAACCGATGCACGTCGGTGGGCTGTTCCTGTTTCAAATTCCTGACAATGCACCTGATACATTTATTCAAGACCTCGTTGCTGATATTCGTAAATCCAAATGTCTTCCTGTTGCGCCTTTTAATAATAAACTCAATGGCCTATTTTGGGATGAAGACCAAGAATTTGATCTAGACCATCATTTCCGCCACATTGCACTACCGCACCCGGGTCGAATCCGTGAATTACTGACTTATATTTCACAAGAACATAGCGCACTGCTTGATCGTGCCAAACCACTCTGGACCTGCAACATTATTGAAGGCATTGAAGGCAACCGCTTTGCCATGTACTTTAAAATTCACCATGCTATGGTTGATGGTATTGCCGGTATGCGTTTGGTAGAAAAATCACTATCCTATGATCCAGAAGCCAAGAGTATTGTGCCACTCTGGTGTGTCGAAGGTCCTCGTGCTAAACGATTAAAAGAACCGAAAGCAAGTCGTATAAAGAAAGTCATGGGGGCTGTAAAATCACAATTTGAAGCGACCCCTAAAGTCATGTATGAACTATCGCAAACCATCTGCAAAGATATGGGGCGCAATCCGGACTATGTTTCCAGCTTCCAGGCACCCAGCAGCATTTTAAATCAGCGAGTCAGTTCATCACGCCGTTTTGCCGCACAATCCTTTGAATTGGGCCGCTTAAGCAAAATCGCAAAAGCACTGGGTGTCACCATCAATGATGTAGTCTTGGCCATCTGTTCTGGCGCACTGCGTGAGTATTTGATCAGTCATCACGCATTGCCGAAAAAACCGCTGATTGCTATGGTTCCGGCTTCAATTCGTGATGATGATTCTGAAGTTTCAAACCGTATTACCATGATTTTGGCTAATCTGGGTACGCATAAAGATACGCCTTTAGAACGCCTGCAAATTATTCGCCGTAGTGTGTTAAATGCCAAGCAGCGGTTCAAACGCATGAATTCAAATCAAATTTTAAACTATAGCGCATTAGTTTACGGTGCAGCTGGTTTAAATATTGTCTCGGGAATGATGCCAAAACGCCAAGCGTTCAATATTGTGATTTCTAACGTGCCAGGGCCACGCGAACCGCTATACTGGAATGGTGCAAAACTGGATGCACTCTATCCAGCTTCAATTGTACTGGATGGACAGGCACTGAATATTACCATGACCAGCTATCTGGATAAACTGGAAGTGGGGTTAACCGGTTGTCGTAATGCCTTACCGAAAATGCAAAACTTGCTCACGCACCTGGAAGATGAAATTCAGCGCTTTGAAGAAATTGTAGGTCAAGATATTCCACCAAAAAAGTTAAAAGCGGTGAGTTAACCGCAGCTTCCAAAGAGTGAATAATAAATAAAATAAGGGACCTTTTAGAGGTCCCTTTATTTTCTATTGCACGAAATTAATTCTTAATTGCACGACATTGATTTAATAGTTGATGACAAACTGAATGAATCATGGCAGCTGTAATTTGAACTTCTTTACCCTGCTCATTGACGATATAACCGTTTTGGCTCATTTTATTATCTGTAACTTTCGTATTTTGTTGAACTGCTACTTGGCTTACACTCATGTCATACCTCTTGTTTGCTAAACCAAAATTGGGAGATTTTGGCTTTGGCTACTTGTGTATGACTAGTATTCAAAATTCAGCCTAAAAAGTAAAATTTCAGATGTAACAAGTGTTTAACGATATTCTGTTACAATTTCAGCTCAGAATGATATCGTATTGCTCTTGCGTATACAGATTTTCCACCTGAAATTTGATGATACGCCCTATAAAGTGCTCTAAATCGGCCACTGCAGGTGCTTCCGCTGTTAACAATCGGTCAATCACCAAAGGGTGTGCCACCACAGTAAAACCACTTTTACATTCAAAAGCACGGGCATATCTTAAAATTTCCCGAAAAATCTCGTAACACACTGTCTCTGCCGTTTTTACATAACCCCGTCCCTGACAGGTTGGACACGATTCACATAATAAGTGTTCTAAAGATTCACGAGTACGCTTGCGGGTCATTTCCACCAAGCCCAGTTCGGAAACCTGGGTAATTTTGGTTTTGGCATGATCACGCTCCAGCATACGCTCAAACTGGCTCATGACTTCTTCACGATGCTGGGCTTCCTGCATGTCAATGAAATCGATGATGATGATGCCACCCAAATTACGTAAGCGTAGCTGACGGGCAATGACTTGAGTCGCTTCCATATTGGTTTTAAATACGGTGTCTTCTAAAGTCCGGCCACCGACATAGGAGCCGGTATTGACATCTATAGTGGTCATGGCTTCAGTCTGGTCGATCATCAAATAGCCACCCGATTTCAATGCTACGCGGGTTTGCAGGGCCTTCTGAATATCTTCTTCAACATTGTACAAGTCAAAAATGGGACGTTCACCCGGATAGTGAACCAGTCGATCTTGCATACTGGGAACAAACTCAAGTACAAATTCTTGCAACTTGGCATGTATTTCACGTGAGTCGACAGAGATTTTAGAAGTATCTTCATTGGCCAAATCACGAATCACGCGCTGTGGCAGCGGCAGTTCTTCAAAAATCAGAGAAGGGACAGCAATGCTTTTTTGCTTGCGCTGAATAAATTCCCAAAGTTTGGCCAAATACGCCATATCCTGTGCAATTTCAGCTTCAGGAATCCCCTCTGCCGCAGTACGGACAATGACGCTGCCGGGTAATTTATGCTCGCTTTGAATGCGTTCGATCATCGAACGTAAACGGTCCCGTTCCTCTTCAGATTCAATGCGTTGTGATACACCAATATGATGACCATAAGGCATCAGCACCAGATAACGTGAAGGAATGGAAAGGTCGGTACTAAGACGTGCCCCTTTGGTCCCCAGCATATCCTTCATCACTTGCACCGTGAGAATTTGACCGGGTTGCAGCAGTTCAAAAACATTAGGGGTTGGTTGATTGCGGGGCCAGACCATATCGTTGATATGCAGAAAAGCGGTTCGAGAAAGACCAATATCGACAAAAGCAGCCTGCATACCCGGAAGTACACGCACCACTTTACCTTTATAAATATTGCCCACCAATCCACGCTTAACCGTACGCTCAACAAATAATTCATTGACCGTGCCGTTCTGGATTAAGGCCACACGACATTCCATAGGTGTGACGTTAATCAACAACTCGTCAGACATAATAAAACTCAAAACATTATAAAAATTCTTTTTTGAGGTCAGTTAATTTAGTGCCTTAACTGCCTGTAATAACTGTACGGTTTCATGTAAAGGCAAGCCCACGACATTGCTATAACTGCCTTCTATACGGGGAATATAACGCGATGCGATGCCTTGAATGGCATAAGCACCCGCTTTGCCTAAGGGCTCCCCTGTCGCCCAATAACTTTCCATATCATTGAGACTTAATTTTTGAAACTCAACCTGTGTTCGTACCACTATACTTGATTTTTTTGTACTTGTACGCACACAAACACCTGAAAATACATCATGTTTTCGACCGGAAATGCGCTGCCAAATTTCAAAAGCATGTTGTTTTGATTCAGGTTTACCTAAAATCTGATTATCCACACCTAAACTGGTGTCAGCGGCGATGACGATGGCATCTGGAAACTGCTCCAGAACCGCTTGCGCCTTGCTACAGGCTAAACGTTCGACATAGCTGGCAACATCTTCTCCGTCAAGAATAGATTCATCAATATCCGGACCATAAATCTCGAATTCTAAACCTAACTGTTGCAGCAGTTCCCGACGCCGTGGAGAACTCGAAGCCAGAATTAAACGCGCCATTTTTTAAGCATAAAATACATGACCGGGAAAACCAGCACACTGCTCAATAAAGGCTGCCAGTGTCGGGTAATGGAAAATTGCAAGCCACCCATCGTTTGGGCAATCCAGATCACAAATAAATGTGCCATTACTGCCAGAAAGCTAATCACCCAGAGATTGCCAAAGGTCATGATGCGTCGTTCACGGGTTAAAAACCGGACAATAAAGGTAATCAACACAAAACTTAGTGCATTCATGCCTAAAGGGGCATCCACCAGCAAGTCGGTAAACATGCCAGTGGCAAAGGCAAACCAGATTCCGCACCATGTAGGTTGGCACATCACCCAAAATAGCATGAGCAGCAACATGAATAAGGGACGTGCACCTGACACGGCATAAGACAATGGATAAACCATCAGCACCGAACAGACAATGACTGAAACAATAATCGCAATTAAAGGATCCCGATTGCTTTCAGCCCTTAATTTAGCGAGTGGCATGCGGCTGCTCCATCGCTAATGAATCAGAAAAAAGGACAACGACATGATGTCCACCGGCCAATTGTGCGGCTGGAATGACTTCAATCTGGGCAAATTCACCCGAATTATGCCGGTTAACTTTAGACACTGTGCCGACCAGATAGCCTGCAGGGAAATGTGCGCCCAATCCTGAGCTATACACTTTTTCACCCACCTTGACATTGGCACTGGTCGGAACATATTCCATCTTCAAATGACCTAAATCACCTGTACCCGAGACAATGGCACGCATCCCGGTATGTTCCAAACGCACAGAGAGAGAGTGTTCTTTATCGGACAGCAACATAATACGGCTACTATGCGAATTGACATTGATGATCTGCCCCATAATTCCTTTATCGTCCAGTACGGTTTGACCGACCTTGAGCTGACTGTTGGAACCACGGTTAATCACAATAATATGTCGTAATGGATCGGCATCGGTACCTATGACTTCTGCAATTTCCATGCGCCCATCAATAATCAAAGGCGTATCCAGCAGACCTCTTAAACGGGTATTTTCGGCAGAAAGTTCAGATAATTTTTGCAAACGAACCTGAGCCTGTAATAACTCGGCTTGCATCGCGGTATTTTCACGACGTAACTGGGCTTCAGACTTGGTTTGTTGATTGAGCCATTCTCGCGATAACACCGGATAACTTGCAAGGGCATAAATAGGATTATATGCCGCATACAAGACATCACGTGCGGGCTGAATCACATGCGGCATGCGCCAGTTAAAAAACAGCACCACCAGACATGTAATCACCGCAATGATAAATGAGCGAAAAGATGGCGGTTGTCGAGAAAACAGTTGTGTTTGCACCGCCTGGTCCCTAACTTAACCTACAAATAACATGTCGTGATTTGGATTGTCGAAGAATTCCAGCACCTTGCCACCACCACGAGTCACGCAAGTCAACGGATCTTCAGCCACAACCACAGGCAAACCGGTTTCTTGCGCAAGAAGTTTGTCGAGGTTACGAAGTAGTGCGCCACCACCAGTCAGCACAATGCCACGTTCTGCAATGTCAGAAGACAGTTCAGGCGGGGTTTGTTCAAGTGCAGATTTAACCGCAGAGACAATATTTTGTAATGGGTCTGAAATCGCCTGGGTAATTTCGTCTGAAGTCACCGTAATGGCACGAGGCACACCTTCAGCCAGGTTACGGCCACGCACTTCAATTTCCAGCGGCTTCGCGCCTTCATCCGGAAGTGCCATACCCACTTCTTTTTTAATCACTTCGGCAGTGGTTTCACCAATCACACAGCCATGCGCTTTACGCACGTAGTTAATGATCTGTTCATCAAAGACATCACCACCAATACGGAGCGAGTCTGCGTAAACACAGCCCTGCAATGAAATAATTGCGATTTCAGTGGTACCACCGCCCACATCGACCACCATCGAACCACAGGCCTGTTCAACCGGCATACCGGCACCAATTGCAGCAGCCATCGGCTCTTCAATTAAGCGGACATCACGTGCGCCAGCATTGAATACCGCTTCACGAATGGCACGGCGCTCAACCAGCGTTGATTTACACGGTACACACACTACAACACGCGGTGCAGGCGGGAATAGACGCTTTTCATGTACTTTACCAATAAACTGGTTCAACATGGTTTCGGTCACTTCGAAATCGGCAATCACCCCGTCTTTCATCGGGCGGATTGCAGAAATATTTGCAGGTGTACGACCGAGCATTTGTTTAGCATCAAGACCAACCGCGGCAACGATTTTCTGTGAACCGCTGTGACGGATGGCCACAACCGTCGGTTCATTTAATATAATGCCTCGTCCTGGTGCATAAATAAGTGTATTTGCTGTACCTAAATCAATGGCTAGATCGGGCGAAAACAAGCCAATTAGTCTTTTTAGAATCACGGAGACGTTCTCGATTAAACTTTATGTGGACGCAAGGTGGCAACTTTAACTAAATGTGATGATTTGGACAAGTCAATCGCTTATTATAACGCACGATATTTTGAATTTTTTTAATACTGATTAGGTAATATTATGTCTACATCGGATGCACAGCATTCTGCAGATTTAAATGCAAAAACAGTTTCAGCAATCGCACATCTGGCCCGATTGTCGCTAAATGATACGCAATCTGCTGAATATGCTCAAAGTCTAAATAAAATTTTAGGCATGATGGAAACCTTAAAAGGCATTGACACTGAAAATGTCGAGCCGCTTAAAAGTCCATTTGACCATCCACAGCCCTTACGTGAAGACGTGGTTTCTGAACAAAATCATCGTGAAGAATATCAAGCTGTTGCACCGGCAACACAAGATGGCTTGTACCTTGTTCCACGCGTGATTGAATAATCTTTATTCAGTTAAACCATTTTATTAAATTAAACGTAAAGAAATATTTCTCATGACAGATTTACATCGCTTATCGATTCGTGAACTTTCCGAGGGTTTAGCTGGGGCTAAATTTTCGTCTCGCGAATTGACTGAACATTATTTAAAACGCATTGCAAAAATCGATGCTCAAGTACAATCTTATGTGACCGTAACCGCCGAGCAGGCATTGGCCCAAGCCGATGCTGCTGATGCTGCAATTAAAGCCGGCAATGCAACTGCCTTAACAGGTGTTCCAATTGCACATAAAGATATTTTCTGTACCCAAGGCATTAAGACCACTGCCGGTTCTAAAATGCTGGACAATTTTATCTCTCCTTACGACGCGACCGTTGTAGCGAAAGGTAAGGCTGCGGGCCTGGTGACTTTAGGTAAAGTGAACATGGACGAATTCGCCATGGGTTCAACTTCCGAGTCATCTTACTTTGGCGCGACCAAAAACCCTTGGGCACTGGATCACGTTCCAGGTGGTTCTTCAGGTGGTTCTGCTGCGGCTGTAGCGGCTGACCTTGCACCATTTTCAACCGGCACCGATACTGGTGGTTCAATCCGTCAGCCTGCGTCTTTCTGTGGTTTGACTGGTCTGAAACCAACTTATGGCCGTGTATCACGTTTCGGTATGATTGCCTATGCATCATCTCTGGATCAGGGTGGCCCAATAGCGCGCTCGGCGGAAGACTGTGCTTACCTGATGAACGTGATGGCGGGTCATGACGCGAAAGATTCGACTTCTGTAGAAAAAGATGTTGATGACTACGTGGCAAACCTGAACGGCACATCGGTGAAAGGTTTACGCATTGGTATTCCGAAACAGTACTTCAATGTTCACGGCTTGGATGCAGACGTAAAAGCACGTGTTGAAGAATCACTGAAAAAATTGGAAGAGATGGGCGCAACGTTGGTTGAGATTGACCTCAACATGACAGAAGCTTATGTTCCTACGTATTACCTGATTGCCCCTGCTGAAGCATCTTCAAACTTGTCACGTTTTGATGGCGTGCGTTATGGCTACCGCTGTGAAGAACCGAAAGACATTATGGACCTTTACAAACGCTCTCGTTCAGAAGGTTTTGGTAAAGAAGTTCAACAACGTATCCTCATCGGTACTTATGCGCTTTCTG
The DNA here is from genome assembly GCF_011319235.1 of Acinetobacter sp. SA01. Taxonomy (NCBI): domain Bacteria; kingdom Pseudomonadati; phylum Pseudomonadota; class Gammaproteobacteria; order Moraxellales; family Moraxellaceae; genus Acinetobacter; species Acinetobacter sp. SA01. Next base: position 51,931 of record NZ_WXXM01000016.1, on the reverse strand, counting down.
CGGGTTACTACGATGCTTACTACGTGAAAGCACAAAAAGTCCGTCGTTTAATTCAACAAGACTTCCTCAAAGCATTCGAATCAGTTGATGTGATTGCAGCCCCTTCTGCCCCTACAACTGCTTACAGAATCGGTGCCAACCTGTCTCCTGTGGAAATGTACCTAGGTGACATTTACACTATCGCGGTAAACTTGGCAGGTCTGCCTGCAATTAATGCGCCTGTTGGTTTTGACAAAGACAGCTTACCGGTTGGCTTACAGCTGATTGGTAACTACTGGTCAGAATCTCAATTGTTGTCTGTGGTACACCAGTATCAACAAGCAACAGATTGGCATACAAAACGCGCTGCAATTGCTGAGGAGAACGCATAATGGCTCAAGCTCAAAAGAAACCAAAGTCAAACCTGATTGATGGTTGGGAAGTCGTTATTGGTATCGAGATTCACACTCAGCTGGCGACCAATACTAAAATTTTCTCTGGTTCTTCAACCACTTTCGGTCAAGACCCAAATACACAAGCCAGCCTGGTTGATTTAGCGATGCCAGGCGTATTGCCAGTACTCAACAAAGAAGTGGTTGATCTTGCAATTCGTTTTGGTTTGGGTATCGATGCGTATATTGACAAAGCATCTGTATTTGCACGTAAAAACTATTTCTACCCTGACTCGCCTAAAGGCTATCAAATTAGCCAGATGGACAACCCGATTGTGGGCTTGGGTCATATCGACATCCAACTTGAAGATGGTACGACTAAACGCATTGGCGTAACCCGTGCACATTTAGAGGAAGATGCTGGTAAATCGATTCATGACCAGTTTGAGGGTATGTCAGGTATCGACTTAAACCGTGCAGGTACGCCGCTGCTTGAAATCGTATCTGAACCAGATATGCGTTCGGTTGAAGAAGCGGTTGCCTACATTAAAGCGATTCACACGCTGGTGCGCTGGTTAGGTATTTCTGACGGTAACATGGCAGAAGGTTCGTTCCGTGCTGACTGTAACGTGTCTTTACGTCGTCCGGGTCAACCATTCGGTACACGTTGTGAACTGAAAAACCTGAACTCATTCCGTTTCATTGAACAGGCGATCAATGTTGAAATTGAACGTCAAATGGAAATTCTGGAATGGGACGGCACAATTGATCAGGAAACGCGTTTGTTCGACCCTGTGAAAATGGAAACGCGTTCAATGCGTTCTAAAGAAGAAGCGAACGATTACCGCTACTTCCCTGATCCAGACTTGTTGCCTGTGATCATTGCAGATGCACAAATCGAAGCGATTAAAGCGACCATGCCTGAGCTTCCTGCTGCACGTCGTGAACGTTTTGTGGCGGACTTTGGTGTGACTGAGTACGATGCTCACGTTCTTACATTGACTCGTGAAATGTCAGAATTTTATGAAGAAGTAGTCGCTGCTGCTGGCGGTGCTGCGCAAGGTAAGATTGCGGCTAACTGGGTGATGGGTGAATTCTCAGGTGCGCTGAACAAAGCTGGCCTTGACCTTGCTAACTCTCCTGTTTCTGCTGAGAAACTTGGCGGTATGATCGCACGTATTGTGGACAACACGATTAGCGGTAAGATCGCGAAACAAGTATTCGGCTTTATGTGGGATGAAGGCAAAACTGCGGACGAGATTATTGCTGAGAAAGGCTTGAAACAGGAAACTGATACAGGCGCGATTGAAGCGATTATTAAGGAAGTACTTGCTGCCAACGAGAAGATGGTTGAAGAGTATAAATCTGGTAAAGAGAAAGCGTTCAACGGTCTAGTTGGTCAAGTGATGAAGGCATCTAAGGGCAAAGCCAATCCTGCTCAAGTCAATGAATTGATGAAGAAATTGATTGGTTGATTTATTCACTAATTAATTGATTTCATGTTATAAAAACCTCGCTTAATGCGGGGTTTTTTTGTATATGAACTATTTTAATAGAACTTTTGATATCGTGCCTGAGAGGATTAATATAGATGTAATAATGAATCATATCCATCAAATTTTTGGAAATTTTGCAAAGTATGATAAAAATTTTTTGCATCACAAAACTGAAGAAAATTTCAGAGATGTGCTTGAAAGACAGGTTCCTCAACAAAAATTCCAAATCGAAATAATTTATGACGATGGACGTGACAACTCAATAACTTTAAATGCAATTTTCAACGATATTAAATTTGATCATAGATACACTGATTTAAAATCTTTTATCGACTATTTAGAGCCTCAATTATATTTTTTTAGAAATGATAGTGAAAAAGTTGCACATTTTGTAGAAGAAACAATAGCCGATCTAAAATTTTATAAATGGTCAATTGAACATATGATTAAAATCCACAAGAGAATGGTTAATGATATAGATCAAATATTACGTCAACTTCTGATTTTAAAAAGCACAAACACATACAGATATCTAGCAGGAGAAATTACAATGCAGGACATTGATGATCAAATTCGCACACAACAAATTAATTTTTCCGGAAATTTTCAACAATCTCAAATTCAAACAGGTGCAAATAGCACCATGACTATCAATCAAATTAACAACCAAGCATTACAACAAGTATGTAATCAAATGCGTGAAATTATTGATCAATCATCTGAAACTCCTGAAGCAAAGCAAAATCTAAAAAATATTGTTGCTGAAGTTGAGGGAACTAATAGCTCATCGACCTTCAAAGATGCCTATACAAAATTAACAAGTGCTTTATCAAATCATTTAACAATTCTTGGAGCGTTTGGATCAGCTGGAATTTTAACAGAACTAATCAAATATCTTGGTTAAATATAAATGACCATCAAAAAAGTATCCTCTATCGCCAAACTTGAAGACCTAGGACGCATCCAACTATCAAAGTCATTTATACCTGACTTCTAATTACCCTCATCCCCCGCCTTCTCCCAGTGGGAGAAGGAGCTTTCATTACAAATTCCCATCCCTCTAGACCCCCCTTTTAGAAAAGGAGGCTTTGTCATGTGATTTGTTGGATACGCGTGGTTCCCTCTCCTTTCAGGAGAGGGCTAGGGAGAGGATTTATTTGAAAGTCCAAGTGATGAGCATCCTTAAAATATATTTTGAGTTCGCAAGGGAGAAGTTTGTAAATTACCAATTCCCTACCCCAATTTCACCTTAAAAAATAAAACTTTATAAAAATCTAAATTTCAAAAAAACAACATTAATTGTATGTTTTATATTCATTTCCTTTTGCAGTTAATACTGATTTTTTAGACTATACATGCCCAACTATAAAGCATGAAATGTAGAGTAAATAATGATTTTTAGAACAATAGCACTTTTAACTTTAGCCACGGTTCACACAGCTCAAGCTGGCTCAAATCACGATTGGGGTTATACCAGTCACAAAGCCCCTGAACATTGGGCTAACTTAAACACAAACTATCAAAGCTGTGCTGGTGCAAACCAGTCACCTATTAATATTCGTCAAACCGTAGAAGCAAAACTTCCACCACTCAAGTTTAACTACAGCACATCGGCTCAAAATATTATTCATAATGGACACACCGTTCAAATTAATTTCAAGCCAGGCAATGACTTAAACATGGACAATCAACAGTTTGAACTCAAACAATTCCATTTGCATAGTCCAAGTGAAAACCAGATTCAAGGCAAATCCTACCCCATGGAAATGCATCTGGTGCATGCATCAGCCACGGGTGAACTTGCTGTAGTTGCGGTAATGTTTGATGAAGGAAAAGAGAACCCAAAACTGGCCAAACTTTGGAAAGAGTTACCTCAAAAAGCCGGTGATGCCATTCCACTCAAACAACAGGACTTGGCCTCTGCATTTTTACCTGACAACCTGGAGTATTATCAATTTAATGGTTCACTCACTACACCACCCTGTACCGAAGGCGTCCGCTGGATTGTTTTAAAAGACATTCAACAGGCATCTAGACAACAAATTGAGGCTTTTTCAAAGCTGATGGAGCATCCGAACAATCGTCCTGTACAAGCACAAAATGCTCGTGTGGTCTTGGAATAAGTTGATAAATTTCAGTTTTATCTGATTTATATTTCATGTGATCTAACTGAAATGTAAAATTAGTTTTACGATTTTTTAGAAGCTTAAAAAATAAAAAAAGACCTGAATGCAGGTCTTTTTTATGATTGTTTTATCTTATTTTACCGAGCTTATTCCACACATCTGGCGTCAAAAAGGTCATCACCATTTTATTCAGGTCAACATAACGCAATACACCTTTCAACTGACTTTTAACTTCAGGATTTTCTAAAATTTCGTCACCCGTAATTTGTCCAAGTTCCTGAAAACTATTGCCCACCGCTTGCACACCCTCCGCAGCAATGACTGCTTTGGTCTGACTTGAGCATTGATCTACCAGTATGCGCTGCAAGACCTGAGCTAAATTTTTATCCAGTTGGGTTCTCTGCTCTTCATTCACATTACTGAATTTTTTCAATTCCGGATGTGCAGATAACGCAACAAAGGTCCATTGCAACACTGTTGTTTTATCTGCTGCTGTGGTGGATTTCACCAGACAGTTACTCAGCTGATCCACCGTTGGCCCGGCCATTGCGACTTGTGTTGTTCCCATAACCGCAGTTGCCATCAAAACAGAACAACCCATTCGAGTAAAGCGACGACCCAAGATGGTAAAAATAGAGTAAAACATAAAGTGAACTTCCATTCTGAACTGCTGTCTTTTTATCATAAATTACCGGGTACAGCCTGTTATGACTCTGTAAAATAAAACTTCTTTTCAGCTTGTCTATCCACCTGATGATTTGAACGTTTTCTGGCTTCGACTAAAGAAATCCACCCCACCTTTAAAAATGACATCTGCTTATGCTATGGTGAATGAAAATAAAACTTTATATAAATCATATCCAAACAGAGGGAAAAATCATGGCTAAACAAATCTTGATGCTCGTTGGCGACTATGCCGAAGACTACGAAACGATGGTGCCATTCCAGTTTTTAACGGGTCTGGGCTATACCGTACATGCGGTTTGCCCGGATAAAAAAGCCGGTGACAGCATCGCCACCGCTATTCATGACTTTGAAGGCGAACAAACCTATAGTGAAAAGCGTGGTCATAACTTTGCTATTAATTATGACTTCAACTCGGTCAATACCGAAGATTATGTCGGACTGGTGATTCCGGGCGGACGTGCACCTGAATACTTACGCATGAATGCATGCGTGGTGGAAATTGTACGTGAATTTGATGCTGTTCAAAAACCGATTGCAGCCGTATGTCACGGCGCACAGCTTTTAGCGGCTGCCGATGTGCTTAAAGGTAAAACCTGTTCTGCTTACCCTGCATGTGCTGCGGAAGTCAAACTTGCAGGTGGTTTATATGCCGATATCGCCGTGACTGAAGCAGTCACCGACGGACATCTGGTGACTGCACCGGCTTGGCCTGCACACCCTGCTTGGATGGCACAATTTGTGAAAGCATTAGGTGCAACGATTAGCCTGTAATACTGACTCATTCAGATTTGAAGATTTCAACATTCATGTTCCATCCATGATGATGGAACATGAATGGATGAAGATGAGCAAAATGGCTTTTTACTTCATCTGCCTCAGCATATTTTTCGCCCCACTGTGATTATAGTTCACAGCTAAATTTTGCAAGACTCGCGTTGCTTGAGCTTTAGAATTAGAAAAACGGTTGCTATAACTGGGTACACTGGTTAAGCAACGTGCAACCAGCATCCCCGATTCAGTATAGACCCGGGTTCCCTCAGTTCCTTGCAGCTTGCCATAGTTATAAGCCCGCTGGGCATTATTACAGGCAGAGATCTGATTTTTACCACTATTTAAATCACGACGTGCAGCGACGTAAAATTTCATCTGTTGCTGTTGCGGACTTTCCACGACTTTTAGCGGCTGTGCTGCTGGCAACTCCGGAGTTAGTTTGGTTTCTTTTTTAAAATCTGCTTCTTTTTTGGCTTCAGCCTCTTTTTGAGGGGCAGTTTTATTTAACGCTTTTTTGTTGCCCTGATCATTGGAACTGATTTTTTTATCAGCAATATTTGTACTTATATTTTTATAAAACTTTTTAGCTTCATCCGCCGACATGAGTCTGGTCTGTAAGCTGACTGCCCGTGCATCCGAACCATCATTGAGTTTACGTTCAGCCACCGGTTCAATAGAGGCAATCCAGCTCTGTCCATTCTTTTGTACACACTTATAGGCGCCTATGCCCTGTTTGACATTACCGGAGGAAAATAAGCGTTTTTTATCCGATACATCCTTCACCAGAGCCATGGAACTCTTATACAGCAGCGTGAATTTACCCTGCTTGGCAGAACAGTAATTGTTTAAATATTTTCTGGGATATAAAGATTGCGTTTCTTTGTTATTCTGTTTTGCTCCCCATGAATAGACATATTCTTTGGCCTGTCCATTGGGTTGGTTGATATTTTTTTGAACGATCATTTCCTGTGCTGAAGCATAATTTTTAACAGAATCATCTGAGCTCAAAGCATTAAAACTGGTACAGCCATGTAAAGTGATGCCCACTCCGACAATCAAGATGAATGTTTTGAAATTCACGTGTTAATGCTCACTGATGCTGTAACTCAAAAATATATCAAAATTGGGAAAATCACAAATATAGCACTTTGATTTTATTATTAATTCCCTTCAAGTTAAATAATAGATTTTTGCCTAAAAATGCAAAATAACTGCCAATCTTTTAAAAGTTTTAGTACAGAAATCCGAATGGGATAACACTTTTTAGCCAGTTTAAAATTTTTTATGATTGGTGAAGCTTTAGTTATCCCTGAAACTATTCGGCAATTTCCATCATAAACCGATGAAAATTTAATCTTTTATATAAATAGCTAACTGGCGTACTCAAAAGCAAAAATGAAATAGGTTATTTCACCACGGCTTCAATTGAATCAAGATCCCAGGCACCACCGGCAAAACCTTTACACATGCCAGACCAGCGATCTACAGTTTGAACGAAAGCTTGTCCCTGCCAAATCCATTCGCTGATCTTCCAACAATCACCAATACCACGACCCTTTTGCGCACTGCTGATTTCGCCTGCTGCAAAATCCGATGCAGATTCGGTCACAAAGCTGGCTTTGCCTGTTAAAGATTGATTCATTACCCAAGCCCCATAACCTTCATTGTAGGCTCCGCGCCAGCATAGAGTGGTAGCTAGAATTTTGTTATTGGTAAGCTTATAGAGTTCAATCGCTTGTGGTTTGGCACCCTCTCCATCATAAATGCCTTCACAAAATTCAGCTACATCTGACTGTGTCGGCCGGGCAGCCATGAGTAACTTATGCAGGTTTTGGTACTGTCTGCTATTGGGCTGTAGTGTTAAATAAGGTTTTGCTGCTGTTTTTACTTTATTGACCACTAATTTGGGCTGTGCTGCCAATACTTTCGACTCACCTGTAGTTCCGGGGTTGACCAAAGCACCTACCGTACCCATACGTTGTTGAAAATCATCCATTTTCAACAATGAAGCCGTCATGCCTGCATCAGAAACCTGCCAGGTGTAATAGGCATTTTTAAATACGATATTGGCTTTTTTCCGGGTCTGTTGTAACAGTGCATTGAGCTGTTTGCTGTTTAGCGCTCCTGTGAGCAGTTGCTCTGAAATGTTAATCCTGACTCGACCATAATCCTGATGATTTATAAAAAAGTTTAAATTATTCAGTTTCTTGTTATCTAAAGCTTGATCAAAACTGGATAAGGCAAATGTCCCTTGTACAGTTTGTTTTGCTCCAGCTTTACGGGTCAACAAGATTGTGGCGGGCATGCTTTCCAGATAATCATCCTGATAGCCTGCTGCCCGACAGGTGCCGGTATTACTGCAATACACTTCCCAATCCTGATGAGAAAAAGACATGCCTTGAATTTCTTTGGCCAATGTTAGAGGACTGGTCACGGCCAGACAGCAAAGCGAAGTCCATGCATAAAACCTTTTCATTTTTTTCTGACCCTTTCCCTTTTTAATTACTATACTTCAGCATTTTCATGATTGTTAAATATAAAGCATTATAAAAAAACCCGCATTATGCGGGTTCTGTTGCTCAATTTGAGTATACCTTATTTATGCAAAGTCGATTCAAATGCCCGTAAACGCTTATAAATCGAAAGCAATTCAATAATGGTCGGCCAAGACTCGATTAAATACTGGAAGGACTCGCGTACCTTGCCAAAGACATTGGCAATCTGCATCATCAAACCTAAAGTAATCGCCCCTGCGGCAATACTTGGAAACAACACAAACAAGCCATACAGATTGTCCAGTTGCATGTACCAGATCCGCACCATGTTGAAATAGGCATAATGGAAATACAGGCGGAAATAATTAAAACGCACGCGGCTAAACAGTTCTTTTAAGGTGAGCGGATCGGCACGATCAGCATAATCTTCACCATAAACCAGTTCTTTGCGGTAAGCAGCTTCAACTTTCTGGTTGTTAAATTCCAGACCCGGCAATTTATAACCTACCAGCATCAACACTACAGTACCCAGCACCGCCCAGCTGATGGCAGCCCAGACCAGTGCATAAGGAATTTCACCAATCACCGGGAGCTGTTTCACATGCGATGATAACTGTAACAACACCGGTAAAAATGCCATGAGTGTCATCAGGGCCTGAATGAAACTTACCCCCAAACTTTCGGTGGTTTTGGCAAAACGCATGGTATCTTCCTGAATACGCTGCGAAGCCCCTTCAATATAACGTAACTGTTCCCAATGCGCAGTGTAATAGTCATTCATCGCCGTACGCCACCGGAAGATATAATGGCTGACAAAGAACAGGTTAAACACGGCAATCGTCACATAGACCATGGCGACATACAGGAAGGTCAGGGTTTCACTATAAAGTAAATTGACATCTCCACCACCACTACTCAGCATTTTCTGAATCAGGTCATAAAATGGGCTGTACCAGGCATTCACCACGACATTGACCTGCACCGCAAACCAGATATTGAACAGGATAAAAGCTGAGCCCCAGACCGACCAGCCCTGCCATGGATTGCTGGATTTAAAGCGCCAGAACATCGCAAAAATAACGGTAGAAACGATGAACCACAGATAGAACCATAAAAATGAAGGTGCCCAAAAACGGCTTACTCCAATCGGTAATTCCAAAGTGGCATAACCCGGTGCAAAACCTAAAAATGTTCCCCAGCCACTTCCACCGGAATACCACAATGCAATATTGATGACAAACCAGAGTACCAACGATGAAAAGAACCACTTTGGATTAGGAAAAAAAGATTTAAACATCAGTTAGGGTTATTCCTTTATTTTTAGTTTCAAACTTGCCAATCAACCACCCGACCCATTTAGGCTGGATGGATGAAGCGGCTATTATTCTCGTCTTTTCATCTTTGTAGCAACTTATAGACTGTTTGTGAAATGTTTTTTCAGGTGAATTCATTTTCTTTGAATGATGCCTCTTATAATCAAGTTGTATGCTTCATTCGCCCTGTGATGAGGTTTTTATCACGCCAGTTCAGCCTAAAATCTGCTGCATATCGCATCCAATGCAGCAGAGGTGACTTTTTGTCAGATTTTGCCCCAGCATAGCCGGGACAAATTAAAATTTGCTTAAAAATAATCCAACCATTAAATCCCTATAAATTTTATGGAAATATTTGAAAAACCGGAGCTAAATCAAAATATAAGTTTTAATTCTATCTCATTTTAATATACAATATGTGAACTATATCGTATTTTTCATCCGTTTGTTTTTGGATTTAGTTCTCTAGACTGATAGGATTGATTAAATATTTACCAATTTATGATACTATTAACCTAATTTATAATATAAAGGGGGAAGTGCTATGGAAAGATTAGCGATCGAATTATTAAAACCTGTGACCTTAGAAAAAGAGAACTGCAGTCCTCTGGTTTTTGAACAAGGCACCATCTTAAAAGTCGTTATGCAAACACCGACCAGCCTGCTGGTATCAGACGATACCGACTTTAATTTTACTGTTTCTTTGCAAGATGAAAATAAAGTCTGGCGTGAACTATAAGCTTCATGAGATTTTTATAGTGATTTAAAAAATTTGGCTACGGAATCCTCAACTTGAGTATAACTCCCCTAAACTCAAGTTCGAGAATTTCGATGTGCCATAAACAACAATAAAATTTGGCTGAACAGTCCCTGCTGCTGATCAAAGCCATAGAAAAGAGATAAATACTTTATCTGTTATGAACGTTAAAAGTTCCCTCTATCTCCGCGATCCATCCAGTATATAAGCTCACCTAAACCCAGCGGCTTTAAGCCGAATATTGTTTAGATTAGCTTATTCAGTACTTAAGCGTCCCCATAAAACTCAGCGCAGAAAACAGCCAGATAAACAAGACAAAACTGCGTCCCTGATTAAAATGATTCAGATCGGTACCATGCAGAATATTATGCCGGGTCATGCTCACGGTTGAACTGCTATCCTTTTTATAAGCGGCAAGTTCAGCAAAGTATGGATTCATTTCATTCGCAATTTTAGATTTGTGCCACAAGCTTTTTATTTCATTGCCCTTTAAGCCTGGGACAATTTTATAAACATCCACAAACTTGGTTGCATTTTGTTTTAAAAAACCCGCCTCAATCAGGACATCGGTCAAAATGCCTTCTAGTTGTGCGTAAACATTTGGAATGCAACCACTATAGAAGCCGAGTTTGTACATTTTAAAACTTTCAAGCAACACAAGACGGCGCTTCACTTTGATATTTTCATCAATCTCTAAAGCGTCAAAAGCTTTAAGCATTTCGATTTGGAAATGTTCGCTGTTAATAATGTCGAGTAAATTAAATTGTTCTAAATCTTCAAACTGGTGAATAGCAGGCCAAAAGTGCATCAGGTTTAAGGCATCATTGGCAAACTTGGCACCAATCGGTTGATCAAGTTCATCTGCCAAGATTTGGAAGTAAGCATCTTGCTCTGCAAAGCCCAATAGGGTGTTGATTAAAAGTGCATGCTCATCTGCCGAGATCTCTTCAATATATTGCTCAGCCTCTTTTAAAATCTGACTGCCCAATTGTTTTTGACTCGCAGTATTTTGTTTAATACGGGTAACGGGTTGGTCGAAATCGAAATCATCTTCGTCAATCATGATCTTTACTCTAGGCACATTGCTTTAAGTGCCCATTATCACAGGTATTCAATACAGCAGATAGCGCTATAAAATAAATACTGACCTTGATGGAACCGCAATCGAGATTCAATCAAGGTCATAGACGCTCAATAACAGTGTGCCTGATTTAGAGATTCCCAATATGCAGATGGAGCATGTTTTGATGGCATCTGAACAATCTTAAATTTTTCGGCCGCTCTCCCCCCTTCAACCCTGGCCTGACTGAAGTATCTTTAAAGCTCAAACCATTATTGATGATTTTTATTTTGGTCAGGCTTGTTTTGCTCAGATTGATCGGTTTTATCTTGATCCTGCTTTTTCGGCTCACCTGACTGAGATTGATCTTCACCTTTCATTTTACTCATTGTGTCTGTCGCCATCTGTCTCAGTTCTCCCAGTTTGACAGAGGCTTCATTGACCAACTCCGTAATCTTCTGTTTGGTGTCTTCAAACTTATGCAAGGCCTCATCTTTGAAATGTGCCATACGGTCCTGCTGATCTGACTGATTTGCCGATTTATCTTTCGATGTATAATCCGCTTTCGCCTTTTTCGTGTCACCAGAACCCTGTTCACCAGTTTGCTGACTGTCTGACTTGCCATTTTTTAGCTCATTCAGAATCTTTTCGGCTTTTTTCAGTAGATCCTCACCAATGGCGATTGCCTTGGCTTTTAAGTCATCCATCTTAATAGTTTCAGTTTTATTATCCGACTTGCCAGACTGAGCTTCTTTAGAATTATCTTCTTGCTCTGCATGTTCGCCATTGGGCTGAGCACCTTGCTTCAGTGCAGACTTTTCATCAGTATTGTTGTTGTGGGCTTCTAAAACGTCCTGATGTTCCTGCTTGTGCTGTTTATCAATTTCATTCTGCTTTTGCTCTTTTTCCAATTGCTCATTCAGTTGTTGTGTATGTGGTTCTTTATCCTGGTTTTGCTTTGAAGTAGAAGTACTTGTCTGGTTATTCTGAGTCATGATTACCCTCCTGAGGTGTCATAAAATGATCAGACAATTTTTTAGCACAAAGCATGCAATCCAGCGGACGAATTAAGCAAACTGCAACAAAGCCTGTACATGTTGTTGCTATTGATTAGAGAAAGTAGCGTCAACCTAGCTCGATCAATTATTTAATATTCGCTCATCGGATGATATCGAATTTTATATTTGAATATTCAAGTTGTTTTATTCATTGCGCTTCAGCTAAAGCATTTCTTTGTAATCCCCTCTGCATCATGTAAAATTATGACCCATTGCATAAAATACGAATGAGAGAGTCATATCCGTGCGTAATATCCTAGTCACTAACGCCCTTCCATACGCCAATGGTCCGATCCATATGGGTCACTTACTCGGTTATATCCAGGCAGATATCTGGGTTCGTGCCATGCGTGCAATGGGTCATAACGTGACTTATGTCTGCGCGGACGATGCTCACGGCACAGCGATCATGCTGCGTGCTGAAGCGAATGGCATTACTCCGGAACAGCAAATTGCCAATGTACAAAAAGAACATGAGCGTGACTTTGCCGGTTTTAAAGTGGACTTCGACCACTACGACTCAACCAACAGCACTGAAAACCAGGCTCGTGCATCTGAGATTTATATCAAGAACCGTGAAGCCGGCAACATTGCCGTTCGCCCTGTTACACAATTGTTTGACCCTGAAAAAGGCATGTTCCTGTCTGACCGTTTTATTAAAGGCACCTGCCCGAAATGTAAAGCGGAAGATCAATACGGTGACTCATGCGAAGTGTGTGGTACAACCTACAATGCGACTGAACTGCTCAATCCAAAATCGACATTGAGCGGTGCGACGCCTGTCGAAAAATCTTCAGATCACTACTTCTTTAAACTGCCAAATTTTGGTGAATACCTGCAAAAATGGACCCGTGACGAAGGTCGTTTACCTGTGTCGATTGCCAACAAGTTAGATGAATGGTTTGAAGCAGGTTTGTCAGATTGGGATATTTCCCGTGATGCGCCTTACTTCGGTTTTGAAATTCCAGATGCACCAAACAAATACTTCTACGTTTGGGTAGACGCACCGATCGGCTATATGTCGAGCTTTGAAAATTACATCAAGACCAAACGTCCTGACCTAAGCTTTGACGATTACTGGAAAAAAGATTCTGAAAATGAGGTGTATCACTTCATTGGTAAAGACATCGTTTACTTCCACGCATTGTTCTGGCCTGCGATGCTGGAAGGCGCAAACTACCGCACGCCAACAAGCTTATTCGTCAACGGTTTCTTGACAGTGAATGGTCAGAAGATGTCGAAATCTCGTGGGACATTCATTAAAGCTGAAACGTATTTAGAGCATTTGAACCCTGAATATTTACGTTACTACTTCGCATCTAAACTTTCGGACAAAGTTGAAGATTCCGACTTGAATCTTGAAGATTTCGTTCAGAAAGTCAACTCTGACTTGGTCGGTAAAGTGGTGAATATTGCCAGTCGCTGTGCGAAATTCATTAACACCAAGTTTGACAATAAATTGTCTGCAACATGTGCAGAACCTGAATTGGTACAAAGCTTTATTGATGCCGGTGATTCAATTGCCAAAGCTTATGAAGACCGTGAGTTTTCAGCAGCAATCCGTGAAATCATGGCATTGGCTGATAAAGCCAACCAATACATTGATGAGAAAAAGCCTTGGGCGCTTGCGAAGATTGAAGGTGAAGAACAGCAAGTTCACGATGTATGTTCTGTCGGTATTAACCTGTTCCGTCAATTGGCGGTTTACCTAGCACCTGTACTTCCAACTTTGGCTGAACAAGTTCAAGCTTTCTTACAGTTAGACAGCTTCAACTTTGAATCACGTAAAACTGTATTAGTGGCTCATGAAATTGCGCTGTTCCAGCCATTGATGCAACGTGTAGATCCGAAAGCTGTGGCTGCAATGGTTGATGCATCTAAAGATTCTTTAGCTGCTCCTGCTGAAGCACCAAAAGCGGAAAAGAAAAAAGAGAAAGCTAAAGAGAAGAAAGCTGAGCCTAAAGTGGGCGAAGCTGAAATAATTGGCATTGAAGACTTTATGAAAGTTGACCTACGTGTAGCAGAAGTTCTTGAAGCTGCGACGGTTGAAGGTTCTGACAAGCTACTTCAATTGACTTTAAATGTCGGTGAAGCTGAACCACGTAACGTGTTTAGCGGTATTCGTGAGTTTTACCAACCTGAAGACTTAAAAGGTAAATTGGTGGTAATGGTTGCGAACCTTGCTCCACGTAAGATGCGTTTTGGTATTTCAAACGGTATGGTACTTGCGGCTGGTAATGGCGAAGGTGTTTGGGTGATTTCACCTGAATCTGGTGCTAAACCAGGTGATAAAGTGTCTTAATTTTTAAAATTAAGATTGGAAAAAGCCTCTACGATGTAGGGGCTTTTATCAAAATTAGCAATTAGATAAATTCTTCTAGGCTTGCAATAAATTTCTTTCTCTTTCTTTCCCAAGTATTTAAACTTATTTTTACTTCAAGATTAAAGTATTCCTCTAATTTTTCTTTTAGGCTATTTAATTTCGGTACATCATTAATCAGCATACCTTGTGTTGAAGGAATTACACCTTTTATATCCGAATATGATAATGGTGGTACAACAATTGGAATATGGCCTTTAGATAAAGCCCAAGCTGCACCCATTTCACATAAACAAACTTTGCTTTCATAAAAATTATTAGTAATCACAAATAGCACAAGCACTTCCGAGGATAGCTCTTGTTTAATTTTATCTAGGAAGTTTTCACCTAAAGGTATTCCATATCCTTCAAAAGAAGAGCAAAAAATTTGAGTAGAATTTACACCGATACTTTCCAACAAATCTATTAATTCTTCTATAATTTCTTTATCTTTTGTTGCATGACTAATAAAAATTTTCTTCAATGCATTTCCTTTATTTTCTGCTGAGGGCATAGGTTGTTCTTTTATTCTTAAAGCACCTAATGGATGTACGATAAATTTATCAGTAACATTTTTCAATTTACTAAAAGCATAACTTTTAGCGTCGTATCCTCCTACAATCATTAAACCATTATTTAAATCTTGTTCACGTTTATTATCTAATTTGACCCTGGCTTCTATTTCAAATATTTCGAAATCTTGAATACTCTCTTTAATGGAAATCGATTCAATATCAGAGGCAAGTATTGTATTTCCTTGTATTACCATATCTTCAGCATAATGATATGAATTTACAATTTTTTGTAATTCTTCAAATGTCATATCACATTTATAAAATTTCTTTTTAGACTTGGTTAAAATTTTAAGATGATATTTTTCAGAAATATTATGAGTGAATAAACTTTCTAATTTTAGAAAATCGCTGTTCAAAATATCTCTACGACCTTGATAAGTCGGGCTTTCATTTTTAATTACTGACCAAAACTGTTTTAAGTCCAAACTACTCTTTACATATATTGGTAATGAATCCTTATACTTAGAAGATAACAATTCAGTTCTAAGTTGAGAATAATTTTGATTTAAAATTGGAGTTATATTAGTACCTGTAGAAACAGCAATTAAAATATTGTGTATCAGCTTAATTTTTTCTTCATAATTTTCTTGCATGCTCGTTTATCTAACCTTCTTATACAATCTATAAATTCATAATTTTGCTGGAAATTATTTTACATATTTTTCTATAAATACAAAAATTTAAAATCACATGACCTACGACATGGATGTCGTCCGTTCGTTAGGGGCACACGGAAGTGCCCTCTAACGAACAAAGGATTTTTGTTACTTTTGATCCTTCAAAAGTAAGGCAAACATTTTAATTATTAGAATACCCTCATCCCAACCTTCTCCCTGAGCCATATATGGCGCAAGAGAAGGAGCTTTCAACTAGTTTTAAACTTCCACAATAAATATGATAAAAATAAGTAATCCTTTAAAACTGATAAGAACCCCATGAAAAACCTAAAACCCCTCCTAATCGCACTCACACTTGGTACAGCAACCCTTACTACCCAAGCGGCTGAACCAACCACCATCACAGCCCCAAAACAAGTCGCAGGCTATTACCATCATCAAATCGGTAATACCCAAATCACAGCCCTACTTGATGGCACGCTTTACCTCAACCCATCTATGTTTAAAGGCTTAAGCGACACCGAAAAAACCGAGATTCTCAAAAAATATTATGCTGATCAAGCCCAAGGAATCCAAACTTCAGTCAATGCCTTCCTCATCAATACAGGCAAGCAATTGCTGATGGTGGATAGCGGTGCAGCAAGCTGCTTTGGCGCACATTTAGGTTCGATCTATAACAACCTCAAAGCATCGGGTTATCAGCCTGAACAAGTAAACGAGATTTTCCTGACCCATTTACACCCTGACCATGTCTGCGGTATTTCCAACAATGGCATCGCGAATTATCCAAATGCCACACTGCACATTGCCAAAACCGAATATGATTACTGGCTAAATCCCAATACCGTGAATAAACTGCCAAAAGACAAACAAGCAGGTTTCTTGGGTACGGTTGAGAAAATTAAGGCTGCTTTAGCACCCTATGAAAAAGCTAAAAAGATTAAAGTCTTCTCAGATAAATCTTTAGCCTTTGGCGATATTCAATTTAAACCTTCTTTTGGTCATACACCGGGACATTACAGCTTTAAACTGAAAGCTGATGGTCAGGAAGTTGTGTTTATTGGCGACATCGTGCATTCACACACTTTGCAATTCGACAAACCTGAAACCTCGATTGAATTTGATACTGATCCCAAAGCAGCAGTACAGACACGTTTAAAACACTTTGCCGAATATGCCAAAGAGGGTCAGCTGATCGCAGCACCGCACTTACCTTTCCCGGGTCTTGGACATATTTATTCCAAAGATGGGAAGAGTTATCAGTGGATTCCAGTTCACTTTAAAGATTAAAAAAAATCCCCTCGCTTGAGGGGATTTTTGATTTTATTTGCGTTTCAATTGTTCGCTGAACTTAAAATTGAATTTGATATTTCATCGGCAACAAAACGTTTACGTCCGGTCTGTTTCGCTTTAAACAGGTTTTTATCGACCATATTTAAAAAGTGTATTTTGTCATTTTTCTCTGTCGGACAAATACATTTCACCCCCAGACTTAAACTGACATTTTCTGAAATAGGAGATGCCCGATGGGGTAGATTTGCCTGATCTATCATACGAAGTATATTGTTTGCAATTTGAATTGCACCTTCTAAATCCGTTTCTGGCAATACAATCGCAAATTCCTCGCCCCCATAACGCGCTACCAAGTCACGTGGACGTACACAGCAACTTTCCAACATCTGTGCAATCTGCTTGATACAGGCATCGCCAATAATATGCCCATTAAAATCATTGTATTGTTTAAAGAAATCGATATCGATCAAAATGACCGACAGTGGCTTTTGTTCACGTATTGCGTTGTTCCATTCACGTGAATAAAAAT
This sequence comes from Acinetobacter sp. SA01, assembly GCF_011319235.1. Classification (NCBI taxonomy): domain Bacteria; kingdom Pseudomonadati; phylum Pseudomonadota; class Gammaproteobacteria; order Moraxellales; family Moraxellaceae; genus Acinetobacter; species Acinetobacter sp. SA01. The sequence goes on along the minus strand of NZ_WXXM01000016.1, from coordinate 34,424 downwards.
CGTCAAATAAGCGTCGGTTGGCAATTTCAGTTAAACCGTCTTTATAGGAAAATTCTTCCAGCTTGCGGTGCAATGCTTTTAGTTCCTCTTCCTTTTTCTTACGTTCAGAAATATCAAACATAAAACCGACTAAACGTTCAACTTCACCATTTTCCTTGCGTACCACATGAACCACATCACGAATCCAGCAATATCCACCGCTTGCCTTTAAGGCACGATAATCCGCTTCATGATCTATACCGGCTATGGATTGCGACACACAATAATTCAGCACATGATCACGATCATCCCGGTGCATACGGTCTGCCCAGTCCTGCACCGATTTCCAGGAATCCTGTTCCCAGCCCAGTAACTTTTCAATTTGCGGACCAATATAACTAAACTGTTTCGTGGCCCAGTCTATGCTCCAGGGTATGGCCAAAGTCGACTCTAATAATGTTTTATAAAACATGTCATTCGACAATTGCTGCTCATCGAACGGATTTTTCGGCATAGGGCTACTCTAATTTGAATGGGCAAAAAAATATCTTCGCATGTTCTGGTTTTACCATACACGACATTTCAATACGCTCTTGATGAGTAACCTGCTTGAAGCCGGTTACTCAATAAAAACTGCTTTTTCACAACTGAACATTTTTACATTTCAAGATGATTATTTATTCTACAATTTCTCTCCAAAAAAAGTATATCATTCAGATCATTTAATATATTTTAAAAAGTAGTCAAAAATTTCTTATCCGAAATATCTCCTATAAATTTTCTAAAATATGCAGAATTCATTATGTTTAGATCAAAGAGCGAATAAGATTGTCTAGATTGCAGTCCAAACCTTGCACCTATCTAGCGACCTTCATATTCAACAAATTGTTTTGACCGGAAATTTGGTAAAGTAAAATATTTTGCTGAAACAAAAAATTAAATATTTTAATTCTAAAGACTTACTTTAATTTTAATGGTTCTTTCTATAATCAATGACAGAATCAGCTACATCATTTATGGTAATTTATAAGCTCATTTTATCCATTGTGATTTGGGGCATTCGTGGCTGTTCATTTTTTGCATACATCTGACTGGCACTTGGGACAGTTCTTTTATAACCATTCACGCCAATATGAACATGAACAGTTTTTAAGCTGGCTACTTCAACAAATTCAACAAAAACAGCCCCATGCGCTGCTGATTGCTGGCGATATTTTTGATGTCATCAACCCTGCATCTAGCGCGCAAAAACAGCTTTATCAATTTTTAGCCGATGCCCATGCCCTTGCCCCGCATATGCAAACGCTGATGATCGCCGGTAATCATGATTCGGGTTATCGCATTGAACAGGTCGAACCTTTACTGGAAAAATATAATGCTAAAACAGTGGGGGTGATTCATAAAAATGCGGCAGGCCAGATTGATTTAGACCGTTTGCTACTGCCTATTTACGATCAGCAAAAACAGATTGTGGCCTGGTGTCTGGCACTACCGTTTTTACGTCCAGCAGAAATTACCGGTGTGAATGAACACACCAGTAATAGCCAAAATGCGATTGCCTATTTGCACCAGCAACTGATTGCCGAAGCCAAAAAACGTAAAACGGATAATCAGGCGCTTATTCTGATGTCACATGCGCATATGCAAGGCTGTGAAACATCTGATTCGGAACGTCCAATTATTATTGGCAATGAAGAAGCCTTATCGACTGCATTATTTGATGACTGTATTGATTATGTGGCGCTGGGGCATTTACACAAACCGCAAAAAGTTCAGCATCCGCACATCCGTTATAGTGGCTCGCCTATCCCTTTGTCTTTTAGTGAAATCAACTACAAACATCAGGTTGTAGATGTGCAGATTGATCCGCTAAAGCAGGATGAATCACGCTTTCAGTTTGAAGCAATTGCCATTCCGCGCTGTATTCAGTTGCATAAAATTCGTGGCGAGCTGAATGAAGTGATGCAAAAACTCAAAAACCTGCCTGAAGGTGAAATTGAACAGATTGATCAGCGTGAATATATTGATATCGAATATCACACCCTGACACCGCCCTTGCCCAATTTAAGACAACAGTTTGAAGACGCGCTGCCTAAAAATCGCTATCGTCTGGTACGAATTTCACGGCAATATTTATCTGCGGAAAATGACAGTACAACAATTACAAAAATTTGCCTGGAACCGCCAACACCGGAAAAACTGTTTCAGCAAATCTGGGAAAAACAGGGCTATAGCAATGATGAAAATGTCTTAAAAGATTTTATCAGTCTAATGCAAGAGGCAGAAAAATCACTTGCAGAACAACAAATACGTTAAGAACTGTCCATGAAAATTCTATCCATTCGTATAAAAAATTTAGCTTCGCTTGCAGGTGAACATTTTATTGATTTTGAAAGTGAACCTTTGGCCAGTGCGGGTTTGATTTCCATCGTCGGCAAAACCGGTGCCGGGAAATCGACCATTTTGGATGCCATGTGTCTGGCACTGTTCAACAAGATTCCACGTTTAAAAGACAGCGACGGAAAATTGCAGGATGTCGATGGTTCAGAGTTATTGACCAACTCACCTTTGACAGTTTTGCGCCGGGGCACCGCGCATGGCTTTGCCGAAGTCTGCTTTGTCGCTCAGGATCAGAAACGCTATCTTGCGCGCTGGGAACTGAAACGTTCACGTGAAAAAGTAGATGGCAAACTGCAAAGTGTGCAGCGTTATTTAACTTGCCTGACCGACGGCGTGGTGATTGCCGATAAAGCCAAAGCGGTCGATGCACATATTCATCAAATCTGCCAGCTCAGTTTTGAGCAATTTACCCGCGCAGTGTTATTGGCACAATCGGAAGTTACGGCATTTTTAAAAGCCCGCGATAATGAACGCGGTGAACTGCTGGAATATCTGACCAATTCGAGTATTTTCGGAAAAATTGGCCAACTGGCTTATGAAAAAACCAAACAGATTGCCAATCAGCGTAAAGAGCTCGAAAACGTTTTAGGTCATATTGAGTTGCTGTCTGAAGAAGATTTCACTGCCTACTCCTCAAAACTTCAACAACTAAACCAAGATCATCAAAAACTGGATATTGAAAAGCAAAATCTACAAAAGCAACAACAATGGTTTGAACAAAAACATAAACTTCAAGCTGATATACAAACACGTCAACAATATTTGGAGGCTCAGCAACAATATCTAGATGCACTTGCTCCGCAAAAAGCACAACTGCAACAACTTGAACGTTTTTCCTCTATTCGGCCTAGCGTCATTCTGCAGAAAAATTTAAATGCTGACATTGCAATACTTCAACCCAAATTAGAACACGTTCAGAAGCAATTCACGGTGATTGAACAACAATTCAATACTGAAAAATTGACCTTTGAAAAAATAGATAACGCGCAAAAACAGCAACATCAATTTGAAATTCAACATCAGCAAAACATTGAGATGGTTCGTGCTCGCATTGCCGATCGACGTGTTTTGGGTGATCAGTTGCTTAAAATTAAAGATGAACTAAAGACTTTACGGGAGCAGCACTCTCCTTTTGTAAATGCTGAACAGCAAGTCAAAAATGAGCTTCAACAATTACAACATGACATTATACAACACACTGCACTTTTGGCTGAATCTGCACATTTCAATCCTTTGGATGATGGGCTTTCGGCACATTTGAGCCAGTTACAACGCTTTATTCAAAGCTATACTCAATTTGCAAAAAACCATGGCAATGTGAGTCAAGCGCATCAAAATGTAATGCAACAACAGCAACAGCTTGAACAACTGACGCAGCAATATGGGCAAGATGATGCACTCAATCAAAAAATTGCCGCTATCCGCACTGAGCGTGAACATCATTTACAACAGCTGAATCTACTTGATGTCACACACACGCATTGGCAAAACTTCCAAAATATTAGTGCTGAAAACTGCAAGCTAGTTTCGGCACAAAATAAGCTGCAACAACAAATTGACCAAAGTCATGCACAACTTCAATCTGCTGAAAAAACCTATCAGGATCAAAAAATTGCACGTGAAAAATTACAACAGATGTTGCAAAAGCAACGTTTACTCCATACTGAAAATATTGAACATTTAAGAGCGAGCTTGGTCGACGGCGAAGCATGTTTAGTTTGTGGTAGTACACATCATCCGTATATACAAAATCAGGATGCACTTTCAAACGAATTGTTCAAACTGCAAGAGCAACAAGAACAACAAGAACTTGAAAAAGAAAAAACGGCTTTCGAAGCATGGCAACATTTGCAAAAAATGTATGCTCAACAAATAGCATCATCGGAAGCAAATGCTCGCCAACTAGCAACACTGTCATCACGACTGCAGCCTGCTCAAACTCAGCTTGAACAACAACTTAATACGCTGAATATCCCCTTTGATTTCTCGCAAGATCATTTGGTATTAGATCAAGCCCTGGCGACAAAGGTTATTGAATTTCAACATACGCAAAAACAACTTGAAGCTACACTCAGTACGCATGAGCAAGTACAAAAACAGCGTCATGCACTTCTTCAAATAATTCAACAAACCAGCCAGCAACTTTCTGTCCTAAAACAGGCTGAAGAAAATATTCAAGATGTTGTAGGTTTATTGAATGACACCCAACGTCAAGCATGGAGTCACAATATGCTGAGTACGGCTGAACAAGTTCAAGTCATGTTATTACAGCGTCAAAATACCTTAAAACAACTGAACGATTTAAATGCTCAGCTGAATCAAAAATCGCAACAGCGCGATCAAGCTGTTCAAAATCTAAAATTTAGTCAGGAAAAAATTAAGACGACAGAAACTCGCATAGAAAACCTTACACAAGAAGGCAAACAAAATAGCGATTTAGCCATTCAAGCCATTTTTGACATGACACAAAGCAATGTTGAAAAACCACATGAATGGTTAGCGCAGTTCGATCAAAACAGACAACAATTGCACATTCAATTTAATCAAGCTCGTCAGCAGTTTGACCAAGTACGTCAAGCTTTTGAAAGCGCTCAAAGCACGCTAAAAGAATGTCAAACTCAGCAAACTCAATTTCAAACCCAAAAGCAAAATGTTGAACACAATATTCAACAGTGGTTAAGTCAGCATACAGATTTCAATGCGCTGTTATTGCAACAACTGAGCGAAATTTCACATGAACAAGAACAGCAACTTAAACAGCGTATGGTCGATGTTGAACGAGCGCACTCAGATGCTCTAGCAAGTATTAAAGCCATTCAGGAACAGCTTCTACAACATATGGAACATCAACCTGAAATTGATGCTGAAACCCTATCTTCACAACTGACGACCGTTACTGAACAGCTCAAGCAATTGATTGAACATCGGGATCAAGTGAAACTCAAAATTGAAATGCATCAACGTAATCTTGAAAAGCAAAAGCAATTTGCAGATCAAATTCAAGCCATTCAAAGTGAAGAACACCGTTGGAGTAAAATTTCAGGACTAATGGGCGATGCAAACGGCAAAAAATTCCGCGATTATGCGCAGCAATATAATCTGGATATCTTGATTGAGCATGCCAACCAGCAACTGGCCATGCTCTCGCAGCGCTATACCTTAAAACGTCTGGACAACTCCTTGAGTCTGGCGATTATTGACCACGATATGGATGGTGAAACCCGTTCGGTCGCTTCGCTTTCAGGCGGAGAATCCTTCCTGACTGCACTGGCCTTATCCCTGGCGATTGCCAATATGGCATCAGGTTCCATGAAAATTGAATCTTTGTTTATTGATGAAGGCTTTGGCACGCTGGATGCCTCATCTTTATATATGGTGATGAATGCGCTGGATCAATTACAGAATCAGGGTCGTAAAGTGGTGTTGATCTCGCATATTCAGGAAATGCACGAACGCATTCCGGTACAGATTCAGGTCAAGCCTTTGGGTGCTGGTGCAAGTACCATTGAAGTGGTCGGTTAATTTAAAAATTCATTCAAGAAAGCATAAAAAACCTGGAAGATGCTCCAGGCTTTTATCAACAAGATATCTATGCCATGGGACGTAAGGTCAGAATCTGCTCACTGCGGCCGAATGGTCCAGAAAGATCATGCAACACGGAACTGGTCAGGCCAATACCATCTTCGCCATACTGCTGCACAGTTTCCAGACCCAGCCACTGACCTTGCGGCAAGCGGTGCAGATGGATCTGTAAATCCAGATTAGGAAAGCCCCAGCTAAAAGGTACTTCTTGACGTGGTACAACACCATTGGCGGTATCAACCATGCCCATTAAGCGGACAAAATCACTGGTAGGTTCACCCTCAACCATGTCATGTGGCGTTCGCAACCAAACAATGCCCTTTCCAGCACGGCGCTCATGGCTTCTTGCTTCTATCGACTGGATATACCCACCCGGCCACTGACGAATTCCTTCCCACACTGGCGCATGTTCAGGACTTTCGCCATGGGCATCTTCCAAGCCTTTAATTTCATGGCTATTTTGTGTCATCATGCGCCAGGTCCGTGCCACAATACAGCTTTTCCCTTGAGTCTGCATTTCGGACTCAATCAGCTCGATGGTTTTGCCTGGACGAATCACTTTGGTGGTGATGCTAAACTCTCCAGCAGGAATCAGACCTAAAATATCCAGACTGATCCTGCCAATCCGCATCCCCTGACGTGGCATAAAACGGTCTAACTCTGCACAGATAATGCCTGTTGCGGGTGCCATGTGTTGCTCGTGCTCATTCCATGCACCCTGTGCCAGCAATGTGGATTGATAATGTGCCGTAACGATACCTGTCGCATCTGTATTGCGCCCGATCAGTTGATAATATGCCGCCATACACGTCCCTATTTCCCTGGTTTAATAAATAATTTCTTATCTAAAGTGGTTGTTTAGATTGTTTTTTGTACTCAACTTTAGTGGAAAATTCAACTTTAAAAACAAAAACTGAACCCTAAGGTTCAGTTTTCCAAACCAGCAAAATTGGTGGTTCTGCGATTTATTTCGAATAATCCCGTGCGCCAAACAATGCAGTGCCGACACGGACCATGGTTGAACCTGCGGCAATGGCTTCCTGCATATCCCCCGACATGCCCATGCTTAAGGTATCCCAATCTTCAGGATGGGCATGTTCAGTTTTTACAGCTTCAAACAGGGCTTTGGCATCGCTAAACGCCTGTGGATTATTCGGTGCAGGAATTACCATCAGGCCACGCAATTTTAAATGCGGTAACTGGCTGATCTGCTTCACCAGCTCAGCAACTTCACCCGGCTGGCAGCCATCTTTGGTGTCTTGTGCATCAATATTGACCTGCAAACAAATATTCAGTGGCACCTGATTCGCCTCACGCTGACTCGACAAGCGCTCTGCAATAATCAAACGATCTACTCCATGCACCCAGGCAAACTTTTCTGCCAGATGCTTGGTCTTGTTGCGCTGCACATGACCAATAAAATGCCATTCAATATCCAGATCACTTAAAGCCTCAATTTTATCTAAAGCTTCCTGTAAATAATTTTCTCCAAATGCACGTTGTCCAGTTTGGTACATCTCGCGCAAAGACCCACTTGGATGGGTCTTTGAAACAGCCAGCAACTGGACACTTGCTACATTGCGCCGGGCGTGTTTACAGGCATCTTCTATTTGCTGTATAACTTGATTTCGTGACTGTTGAAGACTATTCATTGACGAGGTTCTCATTTCATTCATCTTTTTTGGCTTCCCTTACAACTAACTGTTGGTTAAGTTTTGGGAAAGCCTTATTATTCTATCAAAATAAATAACATTTAAATGAACTCGGGGAAATTATGGATATCACTGAACTTTTAGCGTTTTCAGCTAAAAACGGGGCATCAGATTTACACTTGTCTGCGGGCATGCCGCCACTGATCCGTGTCGATGGTGAAGTTCGCCGTATTAACCTGCCTGCTTTAGAACATAAAGAAGTACACAAACTTGTGTATGACATTATGAATGATAAACAGCGTCGTGATTTTGAAGAAAAGTTAGAAACCGACTTTTCATTTGAAGTTCCAGGGGTAGCACGTTTCCGTGTGAATGCATTTAACCAGAACCGTGGTGCAGGTGCCGTGTTCCGTACCATTCCTTCAAAAGTACTTACCATTGAAGATCTGGGTATGGGTCAGATCTTTAAAGATATCTGTAATTACCCGCGCGGTATCGTACTGGTGACCGGACCTACAGGTTCAGGTAAATCTACTACGCTGGCGGCCATGATCGACTATATTAATGATCAGCGTTATGACCATATCCTGACTGTAGAAGACCCGATCGAATTTGTACACGAATCTAAAAAATGCCTGGTCAACCAGCGTGAAGTACATCGCGATACCCACGGCTTTAATGAAGCTCTTCGTTCAGCACTACGTGAAGACCCGGATATTATTCTGGTCGGTGAGATGCGTGACCTTGAAACCATCCGTTTGGCCTTGACTGCTGCTGAAACAGGTCACTTGGTGTTCGGTACACTACATACCACCTCTGCGGCAAAAACCATTGACCGTGTGATTGACGTATTCCCTGCTGAAGAAAAAGACATGGTACGTGCCATGTTGTCTGAATCCTTACAAGCCGTGATCTCGCAAACCCTGCTGAAGAAAAACGGTGGCGGTCGTGTCGCTGCACACGAAATCATGATTGGTATTCCTGCCATTCGTAACCTGATCCGTGAAAACAAAGTGGCACAAATGTATTCTGCCATTCAAACCGGTGCCAACTATGGCATGACCACACTTGATCAAAGTTTAAAAACCCTGGTTGCAAAAGGTGTGATCAGTGCGCAAACTGCCCGCACAATGGCAAAACAGCCAGAAGCATTCTTATAATTTGAAAACGGATTGGGGTTCTTATTATGGATTTTAATGACTTGCTCAATTTGATGATTCAACAGAAGGCATCGGACTTATTTATTACGGCCGATGTTGAACCATCCATGAAAATTAATGGTCAGATTGTGCCCATCGCCAAAACCAAGCTGACTGGTGAAATTGTGGGACAGCTTTTAAACTCGATTATGAGTGATAAGCAGCGTAAAGAATTTGCTGAAACTCACGAATGTAACTTTGCCATCAGTAACCGCGACAAAACTGCCCGTTTCCGTGTCAGTGCATTTCAACAACGCGATGAACCCGGTATGGTATTGCGTCGTATCGAAACCGTTATTCCAACCATGGAACAGCTGAAATTACCACCGATTCTGAAAGAACTGGCGATGACCAAGCGCGGTATCATCATGTTTGTGGGCGGAACAGGTACCGGTAAATCGACCTCCTTGGCTTCTATTATTGGATACCGTAATCAGAACTCCAAGGGTCATATTATTACCATTGAAGACCCGATTGAATTTATCCATGAACATGCAGGCTGTATCATTACCCAGCGTGAAGTCGGGATTGATACTGACTCTTTTGAAGTAGCCTTGAAAAACACACTGCGTCAGGCACCAGACGTGATCCTGATTGGTGAGATCCGTTCGCGCGAAACTATGGATTATGCGATTGCCTTTGCCGAAACCGGCCATCTGGTCTTTGCCACCCTGCATGCTAACAACGCCAACCAGGCACTTGACCGGATTATTCACTTCTTTGAAGCAGACCGGCATAACCAGTTGTTTATGGATTTGTCTTTAAACATGAAAGCGATTGTGGCCCAGCAACTGATTCCAACGCTGGATGGCACTGGACGCCGTGCTGCAATTGAAATTCTGATCAATTCACCTTTAATTTCAGACCTGATCCGTAAAGGTGATGTGCATGAAATTAAAGACCTGATGAAACGTTCACGTGAACTGGGTATGCAAACCTTTGACCAAGCCCTGTTTGACTTGTACAAAGCCAAGCAAATTAGCTATAAAGATGCGCTTAAGCATGCCGACTCACCAAACGATCTGCGCTTGCAAATCAAGTTGTCGGAAGAAGGTGGCGATCGCTTAATGCGCGCCAGTTCGAATATTACTTTCGATGGTCAGGCTTAAGGCCCAGATTAAGATGCAAAAAAAACAGGCTTCAAATAAGCCTGTTTTTTTAACTGATTCCAAGTCAGTATTATTTTTTACGTAATGCGTCCTGGCATTCCGTTGCATCACAATAACCATACAGATTTAGAGAGTGACCAGTTAAAGTAAAGCCAAATTTTTCAGCTACTTCATGTTGTTCATGTTCAATCACGTCATTGGTGAATTCGACCACTTTATTACAATTTTGGCAAACAATATGATCATGATGATCTTCTTGCATAATTTCGAAAACTGAATGATTATTTTCAAAATGATGACGCTGGATAATACCTGCAGCTTCAAACTGTGTTAACACGCGATACACAGTTGCTAAACCGACATCTTCACCCTGTTCAAGTAAAGTCTTATAAATATCTTCTGCGCTTAAATGATGTTGTCTTGAATTTTCTAATAATTCTAATATTTTTATTCGTGGAAGCGTAACTTTAAGTCCAGCTTTGCGTAAATCTTGATTTGAAATAGGCATGTAAAAGGGTCTCTCAACAAATTTAAAGTTGGAATATGCAACAAAGTTAAGATGCAGTATGATCTATCCGTGGATCAAATGCATCATAATTAATTTGGGATAGTGTAGCAAAATGCAAAAAATCATGTTGACGTTATTCGTCACTTCACTGCTCGCAGGCTGTTCGACCTTGGGCGTTTATAAAGTTGATATTCCTCAAGGAACACCATTAACTCAAGCACAAGCATCAAAAATTCAAGTCGGCATGAGCCACCAACAAGTTCGCTTTTTGCTAGGCAGTCCAACGGTCACAGATCCAATGAATCCTTTACGTTGGGACTATATCTACAACTACATCCCAGGAACTTATGCTAAAAAAGCCAAGATTCCTGCAGCACATGGTCAACATTTAAAAATTTACTTCGATCAAACCGGTACAGTGCAAAAGATTGAAGGTCTAGAAACTATTCCAGAATCTCAACCCGGCTTACCAGGTTCAAAGGAAGCGATTTTAACTGCGCCACCACTATAGACGCTTTAAAATAAAAATAAACCCCTCATTGAGGGGTTTTTCTTATCACTTCAATTGTTTAAAGCGATTTCCACGACAATATCGCCCAACCGGGTTGGCTGCTGCACGTTTGCGTCGAATATCCTTCGGATTGATAGTTAGCGGTCGATAAATCTCGACACGGTCACCGGCTTGTAAAATATGGTGCAGATCTTTCAGGCGCACGCCAAAAATTCCCAGAGCAAGCGGTTCCGCCAAATCAACCTGTACCCGAATACCACTTTGTTCAATCGCCTCTAAAGCGGTCATCCCTTGCTGAAAGGGCACCGTAATATGAAACTGTTGCTCGGGTGCTGCATAGGCGACCCAAACCTGTTGTGTCTCACTCATCAGAACAATTGCCCAATAATTGCGATTATCGCCAAAATAATCGAAACAGGTAACACCACACGAACAGCAATACGCCACAGGTTATAAAATAACTCATTGCTGAAATTCATCGCTTTACGCAGATGGCTAATTTTCATGATCCATCCGGCAAAAATGGCATAGATCAGGCAAATTGCTAAACCCCAAAGCATCAGCAGGCTATTGAAGACTGGAGTGATGGCTGGAATTGCCCAGACAAATACGGCAGCTAAAATAAGCAACCATTGAATCACGATATTCAACTGACGGTGTAACAGCTGTTCACGCGCCATTTGCAATAACAAGGCCGCAGCACTCACCACGGCAACCACAAAAGCCAAACTCGGGATTTGAGCATTGGCAGCAAAGAAACCAAAAGCAATTACCGCGAGTAACTGTGCAATCCAGATCGGCAATACTATTTTACTTGCAGTATCTTGCTGCTGAACAGCAGGCAGACTACTTTGCCAGTACAAGCCCATGCCTAAACCACCTGCTACCACTGCCAAAACGGTAGCACTGCCCCACTCGCTAAATTCAACCGCTGTAACATGCCAAGCTGGTAAAGGGGTTCCCATAACATTGGCCAGAATTAAAGCAGCAAAAACACCAATCACCGTTAAAAGCAGAATAATTTTTCGTGGTGCAAATGAAAGTAAAACTGCAACTATCGCAAGAGCAATAAATAAAAGATTAGCTGCAATTCCATTAACAGCAAAATGCCCCAGCAATTGGCCCGCATTCGACAATATGCCGCCTGCTAGGAAAGGAATAAAGACCACTGCCAGCCAGCCAACGATACGCCATTTTTGCGAGGCATCCGCATCACGGGTCAAACTGGACAAGGCATTTAAAGCTGTGGTTTTAGAACGCTTTGCCAAGGCAATTTCTAAATAGCAGATCGGTAAAGCCAAAATAAGCATGGTACCTAACCATAACAGCCAAAAATCAAGCTGGCGATCAAGCTGAATCCCTACAATCGGTGCTAAAGTGGCAATGATGATAAAAGATAAACAAAATGCCATCAGCGGTGATAGCCATCGTGTCATAGCATTGTCCTGCATGATGCGTTCCTAAAAAAAGTCTTTCGCTATTTTGCCTTTCTCATAAGTGAAAATCAAAAAGAAAAAGCAAACCATTATGCCTAATGATTTGCAGCGCAAGATTATTATCTTTTTTTAATTGTAGTTATCTCGTTTATCTTTTATGAGAAAAACCGAGCAAACCAGTTTTTACCTTTTTTCTGTTCTTTTTCTTTAATAATGCCCATCATGTTTTGTTTTACAGCACCGACATAATCAGCATCATCGTGCTGAATATGGTTAATCAGCCATTTCGCCAGTACTTCATGCAATTCACCTTCAATCGCCTGTCCCATTTCAAAGCGATCACGATAAGATTCAATCTTTTTAATGAATAAATCATGAACACGTTTATGCGGTACGCGGTATTTATAACCCGCCTCTTCCTGCAAAGATTCTTCAAAAGTAAAATGCGACTGAGTGTAATCAATAATATTTTCAAGAATCTGTTTAATACGCGCACGGTCGGTATTTTCAACGATATCATCAATTTCATTGATGTAATCCAGAATTCGTTTATGTTGATCGTCAATCACATCGATGCCAGTATTATATTCTGGAACCCATTTCATTTTCATTACGACCACCTATCAGATATAAACGATTAATCACATAAATTCATAATATATTGATATTAAACAAATAAAAATGCACCAAAACAGTCGACTTTTAGTTTTTTTTATAAAACAAACATAACCCATTGATATATATTTAATTATGATAGAATACCTACTAAAAGGATAAAGTATTTTTTAACCAGCTTCATTAAAAAAATGCTTTATTCAGGAGTTAACATGATTTTATAAACTATATTTTTTAGAAGTCATTTTTTAATTATATTAGATAAATATAGTACGATTATATAAAAATATCCCGAAGCCCTTAAGATTAAAATCTGGCGATAAAATTTTAAAATATTTCAACTGATTATAAATAATAAAGCCAGACATTTATCTAATAAATATCTGACACTAAAGTTTTATCTGAAATTGCAATCAATATTGATCGGCTTTAGTGATTCGTTTCAATGCCGGATTCAAGCGTTCACGTTCTAAACGCTCAACATGAGTCTGCTGTTTCCGAACCGGTCGGCCATCCTGAAATAAAATCATCTCTCCTGGTACAAAAGCATTCCAGGTTTCATTTTGGGTTAAAGGTTCTGTGGTAATGACGGCGACACGATCTTCTGGAGTCGTCACCTGACTGAAATCAACTTCAACGTCCAGATCAATCAATTGTGCAGGTTTAAAAGGATATTCACGTACCAGCCAGTGCAATTTGGTAATTGCATACGTAAAGAGTGCCTGACCGTTCGACAGGCAGAAATTAAAGGTGCCATGTTCGGCTATTTTTGGAGAAACTTCAGCCAATAAATCGAACACCTGATCGAGTTTGGGTTCATGATAACCAAACTTAAGTACCAGTTGATCTAATAAATAACAGAATGCACGCTCACTGTCGGTATTGCCAACCGGAGTAAAACGCCCCGATAAAGTTGGATTAAAGTCATGTAAATCACCATTATGGGCAAAAATCCACTGCCGTCCCCAAAGCTCACGGCTAAAAGGATGTGAATTTTCCAGATTGATTTTACCCTGAGTGGCTTTACGGATATGTGCAATCACATTGCGCGACTTAATTGGATAATTACGGATCAGTTCAGCAATCGGCGATTCAACTGCGGATTGATTATCGACAAAAAGTCGGCAGGCTTTATCTTCAAAAAAAGCAATGCCAAAACCATCACAATGGTCTGATGTAATGCCAGCACGCTGAGAAAAGCCACGAAATGAGAAAGTCACATCCGTTGGCGTAGCACAATTCATTCCGAGTAACTGGCACATAATCTTGATCAAATAGCAAATACATGATTTTTCTATTTTGCATGACTGGGCAGAGGGTTGCAAATCTCAATTCACGATAGTCATCACGATTTTATGTATTAGGACAAAATTGAGATTTCAATCATCAGTCTATTGAGCGGGTCAAAATAGTCGCCATAAAAAAGCCTCACAAGGAGGCTTTTTAAAATCACGGTTTAATGCTTGGCACGGTTGGTAATTAAAGTTCCTACCCCATGATCGGTAAAAATTTCCAATAAAGTGGCATGTGGAACACGGCCATCAACAATATGTGCGCTGACCACGCCACCTTTGACTGCATCTAGTGCACAGCCCACTTTTGGAATCATGCCGCCATAAATCACACCAGTTTCAATTAAACGGTCCACTTCCTGGGTTGTTAAACCCGTCAGCAGGTTTTTATTTTCGTCCAGCACACCGGTGATATTGGTTAGCAAAATCAGTTTTTCTGCGCCTAAAGCTTCAGCGACTTTACCTGCCACCAAATCGGCATTGATGTTATAGGTATTGCCTTCTTCATCTACACCCAGCGGTGCAATCACAGGAATGAAATCACCTTGAGTAAACATTTCCAATACATCGGTTTTCACACCAACGACTTCACCCACCAGACCAAGATCAATCTGCTTGACCGTGCCATCTTCAGCGGTTTTTTCCATCAATAACTTCTGGGCACGTAACAGGTTGCCATCTTTACCGGTCAAACCAATGGCACGACCGCCGTGCTGATTGATCAGATTAACGATGGATTTATTTACGCTACCACCCAGGACCATTTCCACCACTTCCATGGTTGCAGGGTCAGTGACACGCATGCCATCAATACGGTCAGATTCTCGGCCTAACTGTTTCAAAAATGAATCGACTTGCGGGCCGCCACCATGAACCACAATCGGATTCAAACCGACCGTTTTCAACAATACAATGTCACGCGCAAACGAGCTTTCCAGCTCTGGGTCGGTCATTGCATTGCCACCATATTTCACAACCAGCGTTTTACCTGAAAAACGTTGAATGTACGGCAAAGCTTCAGTCAAAACTTGTGCTTTGTCGAGGCCGGTATGTTGATATGGCATTCACCTCTCCTTATTGAGCATCTAAAATGTCTTGTGCGATTTGAGGATATCGGTCACTTAACATGGAAACAAATGTATGTCGAATATCGTTTAATCTTACAGGATTATCCGCATCAAAGCGTACGGTAAAATACTCCCCGGTATTCGATGCCCGAATAATGCCAAATCCATCTTTAAAATCAAGTCGTACCCCATCAATTTTACTTAACCGGGCACCAAAATCCTGACTTTGCATTTCGACATCATGCAATACTGCTTTGGGCTCTATGTTATACGTACTGATATAAGTATCTTCAGTGCAATAACGTTCCGGATAAGCCTTTAAGGCCTGGGATAGAGTTAAATCCGCCTGCTGACCAAGATATTCCAGTACCCGTAATGCCGCATACAAGCCATCATCATAGCCAAAACCACGCCCGTCATTAAACACATAATGACCTGCATATTCTCCACCAAATACAGCTCTGCCTTTGGACTGCGACATGTAAGTCCGTAAAAAAGAGCTTCCGGTACGGATCATTTTGGCCTGTCCGCCTAGATGACGCACAGTATTCGCCACCATGGTGGAACATTTGACATCAAAAACCACTTCATGACCAGGATGGGTTTTCAGACACATTTCTGAAAATAGCGACAACAACCGGTCTGCGGAGATTGTGGTGCCATATTCATCAATCAACACCACTCGGTCGCCATCGCCATCCAGAGCAATACCAATATCAGCCTGCTGTTCAAGCACGGTCTGCTTTAACTCTGCCAGATTTTTCTCTTGTGACGGATCGGGTGCATGGTCAGGAAAATGGCCATTGGCTTCACAACGGATAGTGGTCAGTTCACAGCCCAGTTTTTTTAATACCAGGGCTGCACAGCGTCCAGCTGAGCCATTCAGGCCATCCAGAACCACCTTAAATGGTCGCTTTAACTGGATATCGTTTAGGAGTGCCTGTTGATATTCAAGACAGTATTTCACCACAATTTCATGCTGAACCGGTTGAATTACCAGATTATGTAATAGATCAAAAGCCGCGCTCGCGCTCTGACCGACCTGTTGAATCATGTCTGGACACGGCGGTTCACCCTGAACAATCCATTTAATTCCATTGTCAGTTTTAGGATTATGGCTGGCGGTAATCATAATGCCATTACCGCCAAACTGACGGGCAATAAAATATAAAAGGGGTGTCGAACAACAGCCAATGATTGTGGCATGCAGTCCTTTTTCTTCACATACCCGTCTGATAATTTCTGCATATTGAGGACTGGTTAAACGTGCGTCATAGCCGATAGCCAGCTGTGTTTGCCCAGCCTTGTGATATTGCTCAACCAATCCATAGGCAGTCGCTTGTACAATTTCAGGCGTCAAAAGTGATATTTTTCCACGAATATCATAGGCACGAAAAATTTGTAGAGGAAATTTTTTATTTTTAAAATTCATGATGACATCTTCTACTTTAGAATAACCCATGAAATGAGAATTTCATGGCATGCTGGATTAGCTCAGTATTCACAACCAGTGCATCATCTGATGAAATAAGAAGATTAATATTTAAAAGCATTTCGTGTTATTAAGCAACGGTAAAAGTTTCTTACAATTTTGTTTTCAAAATACTTTATTTGATTGAAAAATAAATCATTTGTGAAATTAGAAAACAAAAGTATTCAAATAACTTTAATTTAAAACAATTATTTACAAAAACAATAAAATATTTTTAACTGATCCATACATTAAAAATTATTTTGCACTTTAATAATATAATTCATTGTTTATTTGTACTTTTTTATAAAAAAGCTAATAATCTTAAATAAAAGCCTGTTCAAATTAAAGAAAGAATAAAACCTGACACAAACAAATAATATTGTTTAGGCATCAGGTTTTGTCATTTTTATGCTAAATCAAACTTAGCCTTTACCCGTATGGCCAAAACCGCCAGCACCGCGTTCAGTCGCTTCAAATTCATTCACAATATCAAACTGCGCCTGGACAACAGGAACAAGTACATATTGTGCTAAACGTTCACCCGGTTGCAAGGTAAATGCTGTTTGGCTACGATTCCAAACCGATACCATCAACTCGCCTTGATAATCCGAATCAATCAGGCCGACCAGATTGCCTAAAACAATCCCATGTTTATGGCCCAGACCTGAACGCGGCAAAATTAAGCCAGCAAAATTTGTATCTTCAATATAAATAGCCAAACCGGTTTTCACCAATACTGTTTGACCCGGTTCAATGACAGTCGCTTCATCGACACAAGCACGCAAGTCCAAACCTGCTGAACCCGAAGTCGCATAGGTAGGCATCGGCCATTCATTGCCTAAACGTGTATCGAGTACTTTCACTTGAACTTTCATTTGTTTTTTCCTAATTGCATAGTTTAAATGTTGCATGGTTTAAATCGTGAATTAACGCTTAATCAACGCACGTAAATTTTCCAGATAATGCTGGGCTTGCAATTTTGGATCAATATTGCCTGCCAATTTTTTCTTGCGACCCAGCCATTCCAGTTCATCTTGCGGCAATTCATCCAGGAAGCGGCTTGGTGTCATCTGTTTCATCTGGCCGCCCGCTTTACGCTGCTCGGCCAAAGTAATGGTCAAACCTTGACGGGCACGGGTAATACCCACGTACATCAAACGGCGTTCTTCTTCCACGGTTTCGGCTGCAATCGAGTTTTTATGCGGCAGAATTTCTTCTTCCAGCCCAATCAAATACACATATGGAAATTCCAGACCTTTGGATGCATGCAAAGTCAATAAATTCACTTTATCGGTATCTTCTTCTTCCTGCTGCTGCTCCAGCATATCCAGCAGTACCATTTTACGAATCACGCTTTCAATATTCTTGTCATCCACATCTTCAGCACGGTTAATCAGACTTTGAATACTGCTATACAGCACTTCAATATTATCCAGCTTGGTTTTTTCCTGCGCTGGCGTTGCTGCGGATTCCTTGATGTAATCGATATAGCCTGCTTCCTGCATCATCTGGCGAATAATTGGTACAGGCTCGTCATCATCCAGTAAATTACGGGTGAAATTTCCAATAAAATCAGAAAATTCAGCCAGTTGTGTAGTCGCTTTTTTCGGCATTACCATGGTCAGGCGCTGATCACCTGCCGCTGCCAGCAATGACAAATGATTTTCCTGTGCAAATAGACCTAACTTTTCTAAGGTTACAGGTCCAATGGCACGTTTCGGCGTGTTAATAATCCGTAAAAATGCACTGTCATCTTCAGGATTAATAATCAGACGCAAATAACTCATGATGTCTTTAATTTCTGCACGAGCAAAGAAAGACTGGCCACCAGAAAGCTTGTATGGAATCTGCATTTGACGCAGCTGTGTTTCCAAAATACGGGCCTGAAAATTACCACGATACAAAATCGCATAATCCTTCCAGTTTTTTCCATTCATCAGCTTATGGGTGATCAGATCCTTCACTACGCGTTCGGATTCATCATCATCATTACGGCAGGTAATCACGCGAATCACCTCACCGTGGCCTTTATCTGACCAGAGCTTTTTATCAAAAATATGCGGATTATTGCCAATCACCGTATTCGCCGCTTTCAAAATACGGCTGGTGGAACGGTAGTTTTGTTCTAATTTAATGACTTTTAAATTCGGAAAATCTTCCTTCAACAAAGCCATATTTTCAGGCTTTGCCCCACGCCAGGCATAAATGGACTGGTCATCATCGCCTACCGCAGTGAACTGTCCCATCACACCGACCAGCAGTTTCACCAGAATATACTGTGCGGTATTGGTATCCTGATATTCATCCACCAGCAGATAACGTACCCGATTCTGCCATTTATCTCGGACTTCAGCATTTTCCTGCAACAAACGGGTCGGCATCACGATCAGGTCGTCAAAATCCACGGCATTATAGGCACGCAAGTTGCGTTCATAAAGCTGATATAAATGCGCAAACTGGACATCTTCAGCGGTTTCACAGGTGGTATGTGCTTGTTCCGGTGGAATCAGGTCATTTTTCCAGTCCGAAATCATCTTCATTGCCTTGGCAATGAGTTCTTTACTTTCCGCGCCGGATAAATTATCACGGTGCATTAAATCCATCAGGATACGCTTACAATCATCGGCATCCAGAATAGAAAAATTATTTTTTAATGGGGTATGTTTGAGTTCCAATCGGAGCAAATTCAGACCAAAGGTATGGAAAGTTGAAACAGACAGACCTTTGGCTTCTTCACGAGACAATAATTTACCGACACGCTCCTTCATTTCGCGTGCTGCTTTGTTGGTAAAGGTCATGGCCGTGATCCGATGTGCCGGTATACCGCAATTCTTGACTAGATGTGCGACTTTTCGCGTAATTACTGAGGTTTTACCCGAACCTGCCCCTGCAAGTACTAACAAGGGCCCTTGAGTGTATTTCATAGCTTCAAGTTGCTTGTCATTCAGTTGACTTGCCGACGACATAGGATTTCCTCGTGTTAATTGGAGCTCGATTATAGTCATCTCCGCCCAACTTGCATAACCTAAAATACAGATTTGACATTCATAAAAAAACCACCCGAAGGTGGTCTTTTCAATTCATCATTAACGCATGAAGAATTATTGAACCGCGTAAATGCTGATTTCTACACGACGGTTTTGTTCACGGCCTTCAGCTGTCGCATTTGATGCGATTGGGTTCGCTGAACCTTGACCTTGTGCATTAATACGCGTACGTGCCACGCCCTGACCGGCCAGATAGTTAGCTACTGATTGAGCACGCGCTTGAGATAATGGAATGTTAATCGAGTCATTACCCGTGCTGTCTGTATAACCTGTTACAAGAATACCGCTCTTGTTGTCTTCAGTCAGTGTTTGCGCAACTTTGTTCAAAGTCGCGTAGAAGTTCGGTTTGATATTTGATTTGTTGGTATCAAAGGTAATGTTACCTGGCATAATCAGGCCAACAGAACCATCCGGATTACGTGTAACATCTACACCAGTACCCGCCATTTGTTGACGTAATTTTTTCTCTTTATTATCCAGATATACACCTGTTGCACCGCCTAATACAGCACCGATTGCTGCAGCACGGTTATTTTGAGCGCTTGTGTTTGCGTTACTTTTAGAAAGACCATAACCCGCAGCTGCCCCCACTATTGCGCCAATTGCTGTTTTATCGTATTCCATACCGCCAATGTTGTTGCCAGTTGTTTGACAGCCTGATAGTGCCAATGCCCCTGCTACTGCTGCTGAAATGACTAGTGCACGCATCGCATGCCTCCTTCTTGTGTTTTATCGTATGCTGGAATAATGAATTAAAAAAAATCGGCATACCATTGATTTTTTGTAAATAATACATTGATTAGTTACATTTTGTAATATTTCTTATCGATCTTCAGAATAACTTACGCACAATTTCTTCATACTTGTATGAATAGACTTTTTTATTTTAAATTCTGCAATTATATTAAATACTGCATAAAAACATTTGATGATTTTCTTTTAAGGCCTTTTTTTATATGTCATCTCAAAATACCAAGCAACCGATATTAAAAAAAATATCTCGCGGGCTTACTGTCGGATCGGTCATTACTGGAAGCACTTTTTTTCATGGACCACCTGTACTCGCTTTGGGATTAACCAAACTCATTAAAAAATCACGTAAAGTAGACGAAACCAACATTCAAATTACCAACAGCTGGCTCAGTGTCAATAATTGGCTGATCGACCATGTATTGCCCAACTTAAAGTGGGATATCACCATTGAGAAGGGTTTAGAGCTCAGTATGCAAGGTCGTTACCTGATGACCTGCAACCATCAAAGCTGGGTGGATACTACGGTAAATCAATACTTTGGTTTAACCCGCATGCCACTTACCCGTTTCTTTACCAAGTGGGAACTGATCTTTATTCCTTTCGTCGGGCAAGCCTTTAAAATTTTGGGCTTCCCGATGATGAAGCGTCATAGTAAGGAACAGATAGCCAAAAATCCGGAACTTAAAACACGTGATATGGAAGAATCGCGTAAAGCCTGCGAGCAGCTATTAAGTCAACCTTTTACCTTATTGAACTATTTGGAAGGTACGCGCTTTACACTAGAGAAACATGCACAGCAGCAATCACCTTATAAGCATTTACTCAAACCTAAAGCGGGTGGCTTAGCCTTGGCCCTCAACATTTTAGGTGACAAAATTGATGCGCTGGTCGACATGACTATTGTTTATCCGGATGGTGTCCCAGGTTATGGCGATTTCTGGCTAGGAGAGGTCAATCGCATTGCGGTGAATTTGCGTAAAATCGAGATTCCAGACTGGGTATTAGGTGGTAATTATGAAGATGATGCTGAATATCGTGAACGTTTTCAGCAATGGGTTCATGCACTATGGACTGAAAAAGACCAGCTGATTGAACGCATGCAGCAAGAGTTGGCAGCAAAAGCTTAAGCGAACACAAGGAAAAAAATGAAGCAAGACGACCAGGTCACATCCCCCACCTTTTCTTTTGTAAAAAAAGGCACCTGGGGATGGAAAATCGCACTGGGCTATGACATTTTTATGATGATTCTGATCATCATCAACCTGTTCTGCCTGAGTGCCAATGCCATTCTGATGAGTGATTTTGGCGGCTGGCTGTTTGACTTCATTCATCTTCCCGATCTGTTGGAGTTTTACCGTAACTCATTGCGTCCCTGGGTCATCATTACCGAAAGCTGGTTTACCAGTTTTCTGGTCATTGAACTGCTGGCCCGCTGGGTAATTGCGGTCATTGGGCAACATCATAAGCGCTGGTTTTTCTTTCCCTTTATTCACTGGTACGAAATTCTCTCCATTATTCCGCAGCTGCGTTTCTTACGTTTATTACGTGCCGGGGCCATCGGCTACAACCTGCACCAGCATGGTTATAAAGTCATTCCAGACGCTTGGTATCGGCGGGCTAAATTCTATTACCACATGGTGCTTGAAGAACTCACCAGCCGTATTGTACTTACGGTCTTAGATGGCATAAAACGTGAACTCTCGACCAGTACCACACATAAAAAACTGATTGAAGATCTGGTTGCCCATCACCGTGACATGTTTGCTGCTGCCCTAGCGGATATTTTGCAAGAGTCTTTAGGCAAAGAACTGCAGGCACAAAAAATCATGATTGCTGACAATGTCGGCGACATTGTCAATCGTGCCATTGAAGACACCCCGGAACTGACCCAATTATTGCGCCTGATTCCGATTGTGGGGGGACGCATCGAGCAACAAATCCAGAGCATTGGACAACGTTTGGGAGAAAATATTACGCTGGGGCTGATTGAACCTTTTGCATACGGTCATAAAAATGAAAAAAATCTGGCATATTTAGAAATTTCAAATAAAATCAGTCAAATACAATTTAAAAATAATACCTATGTGGAAAAACTGGTGGAATCGGCTGTTTTTGAGAGTTTAGAAGCCATTCGCAAACAGGTAAAAGTAAAACAATGGCAACAAATCCTGGAACAGCATGATCAAGTTAAAGAATGATCATGAGATTAAAAATATTGAAAACGTGGCTAGAGAAAAGCTGCAATTTGTTCTAGCATTTGCTCTATTTACAACATCACTTCGACATAAAATTAATGAGTCAGAAGTCTTAAGGAATAATTATGGCTGATATACGGATTACAGGCAGAATGGTTAATTTTACCCGATTAACTTTTGACACCAATGATCACAATGCAATCCGCCAGCAATTGACTCAAATGCTCCAAGAAACTGCTTCTCATGGCACGCTGGTCATTATTGACAGCACGGTAGAACAGGAACTGATTGCACTGATTCAGCTATTGATCAGTCTGGACTTACAGCCGATGGGCGTGATTGACGGCATTCTTTCCGATGAAGCCCGGGCCATTCAGTTTCCTATTCTGCCCGCAGACAACAAACCCTTACAGCGTATTAAAGCGACCAAAGAACAAGTGGTTGAGGCCAAACCTGAAGTTGACTCTGCCTTGCCCCAAGATGCTGAAGAAGTACCAGTTAAACCAAGTCGTGTCATCAGCCATGTGACGTCTTATCACGATGAAATTTTGCGCACCGGTCAATGCCTAGTTCAGGATCATGGCGATATTATTCTTAACGCCGGAATCAATAGCGGCTCTGAAGTTATTGCTTCAGGAAATATACATATTTATGGTAGCGCACGTGGTAGAGTCATCGCCGGCGCAGGCGGGAATGGTGCAGCGCGTATTTTCTGTCATTCACTGGAAGCAGAACTGGTATCGATTGCAGGGACATATTGTGTGGCAGATGACATTCCACAACATGTCCTGAAAAAATCTGTCCATATTTACTTGAATGATCATCAAGAACTTGTCTTTGAAGTTCTCGAGTTTTAATGTATAAATAAACACCAAAAGCCCCATATTTAAAAAGGGGTTTGAACCATAACAGGAGTGGATTCGGTGGCGAAAATTGTTGTCGTAACATCAGGCAAAGGTGGTGTAGGTAAAACTACTACAAGTGCATCTTTTGCAACAGGTTTAGCCCTTCGTGGTCACAAAACTGTTGTGATCGATTTTGACGTGGGTTTACGTAACCTTGATTTAATTATGGGTTGTGAACGTCGCGTTGTTTATGATTTTGTGAATGTATTGAATAACGAAGCGCGTCTTCAACAAGCACTTATTCGTGACAAAGATATTGAAAATTTATATATTTTGCCTGCATCACAGACCCGTGACAAAGATGCCTTGACCGATGAAGGTGTTGCACGCGTTATGGATGAACTTTCTCAAGAGTTTGATTACATTATTTGTGATTCGCCTGCAGGGATTGAACGTGGTGCCATCATGGCCATGTATCATGCAGATGAAGCGATCATTGTGACTAACCCGGAAATTTCTTCTGTACGTGACTCTGACCGCATTATTGGTATGCTGGACAGCAAAACCAAAAAGGTAGAACAGAACGAAGGTCGCATCCGTAAGCATCTTTGTATTACACGTTTCAACCCTGAACGTGCCGATAAACAAGAAATGTTAACTATTGACGATATTTCTAAAGATATCTTACGTGTCCCTACACTAGGTGTGATTCCTGAATGTAAGAGCGTACTGCAAGCGTCTAATGAAGGTAAACCGGTTATTCTGTTTACTGAAGAAGCTGCAGGTCAGGCTTATGATGACCTTGTAGCGCGCTTTTTGGGTGAAGAACGTCCTTACCGTCATATTGAAGTCAAACCTAAAGGCTGGTTAGCAAGACTATTTGGAGCGTAAGAAATGGCAGGATTCTGGAGTAAACTTTTTAGTAGTGAGGATAAACCATCAAGTGCACAGACTGCTAAAGATCGCTTAAAAGTCATTGTCGCCTCTGAACAAGGTCTAGGCAAACGCTTAAGTCAGGAAAAGATTGACCTCATGAAGAAAGAAATCATGCAGGTGGTCAACCGCTATGTCCGTGGTGTAGATGAACAACACATTCAAATGTCGGTTCGTTCTGAAGCCAATATTGAAATGTTAGAAATGAATATCAATTTGCCTGAAGAGCGATAATTTGATTTTTGATTAGTCAAGCAAATTGAATCAAGGCAAAATATGAGCCTGAACAAAGCACTGCTTTGTTCAGGCGCAAGACGAGAAGCTTTGCTTCGAAGTGCCTGAACGATTTAGGTACTGCTTTAGTCAGCCGCAAGACGAGAAGCTGTGCTTCAAGTTGGCAGGGTCGAGCAAAACCGCTTTGTCTAGCCTCATATTTTGCCTTTTTTATTTTAATCAGTATACCAAGGAGATTGCGATGGCATTATCTCAGCCAGCAACGTTCAATGAAGAATGGTCAGATGAGCGTGTATTTGCCTACTTAACCCAGCTACCTCCTGCAGGCGTTAATGCTGATTTTCATGTGCTTTATCATGCATTCAAGCACATGCGTCCAAATGATTATGAGCGTTTACTGACTCAATTCGTTGCCGATGGCCGTGATGTCAATGCCACCAATCCTGAAGGTCAACGCATTCATGATGTGATTGCACAGTACCCGCGTCAAAGCGAAGGCTTTCTGGAAGTGCTTGCCAAGTTTGCTTAAGTAAAACATAAAAAGCCTGGCTGTTTGCATAGAACAGCCAGGCTTTTTTTATCAAAATAATTTTCTTTTAAACCTTTATTTTAAGGCAGCAATAGCATCAATGCCGGAAAAGTCACCGCAAAACAGAGTGTCTGCAAACTAATTACAGCCGCCATTAATCGATGATCACCCTGATATACCCGGGTCAGAATATAAGAAGCTGAAGCTGTCGGCAAACTAAAAAATACCACTAAAATCATGCATTCTAAATGACTTAAATCAAAAGCCTGGCATACGGCAAATGCCAAAATGGGCATGATGAGCAAACGCCCAAACACACTCATCAATAAACGATAGATATTGGTTTTAAACTGATCAAATTGCAATGCTGCCCCCACTGACAGCAAACCCAAAGGCAAGCTCATTGCCGAGAGTAATTTCACAAGTTGCCCTATCCCATCAATTAAGGGCAGATTCAGCAGATTGAAACCTACGCCAACAATACAGCCGAGAATTAATGGATTTCTTGTAATCGAAATAACTGTTTTTCCCAGGGTGTGCCAGTTTAAGCTCGATAATGCCAGTACCGACAAGATATTGACCAAAGGAATCGCGATAGCGATCAGCATGGCAAACATTTGCATGCCTTTCGGCCCAAATAAAGATGCCATGAGCGACAGGCCGATATAAGTATTAAAACGTACCTGGCTTTGCATATACACGCCGAAACGCTGTACCGGAATGTTATAGATTTTTTTAACCACAAAAAGAGCCATAGCTGCCAGCAAAATTACCAGGATCAAGATTCCCAGCATGCTCGACACAGTAGCCATCTCCAGCTCGACATGAGATAAATTCAAAAAGAGCAAGCTAGGAAACAAGATAAAATAATTGAGCTTTTCAGAGTTTCCCCAGAATTCATCTGTGACAAAACGCGTCTGTTTAAGTAGATATCCCATTGCAATCAAAATGATCAATGGAAATAGCGCCATGACAATATTCATGCTCTATCTGTATCCTTAATGAAATATTTCAGTCTTTCCCTGAGCTGCATGATACTTTTGTTTTTCATGAATATTCACTTAATTTACCTTATATCTTCCAATTGTGCTCAAGAAAAAGGCCTGCATTTGCAGGCCCTTGGAAGATATTTACACTTAAATTAAAATATCACGTTTACCGTTGGCACCCATACCGCTAACAATGCCATTTTCTTCCATCTGGTCAATGATGCGTGCAGCACGGTTATAACCCAGGCTAAACTTGCGCTGTAGCGAAGACGTGGATGCCTTACGGGTTTCCAGCACAAAAGATACACATTGATCATAAAGCGCATCACGGTCGGAACCACCCTCACCATCCTCAAAACCACGGCTACTTGGCTCTTCATCAAATGGCGTTAAGATTTCATCGACATAGTTTGGTGCACCACGTTCACGCCATGCATCACAGATACGGTTCACCTCATCATCGGCAATAAAGGCCCCATGCACACGTTCCGGTTCAATCTTACCTGGGCCAAGGAACAACATGTCACCATGACCTAACAAGTCTTCTGCACCACCAGCATCCAGGATGGTACGCGAGTCAATTTTCGAGTTCACACGCAATGCTACACGGGTTGGAATATTGGCTTTAATCAAACCTGTGATCACATCCACTGATGGACGCTGTGTCGCAAGTAACAGGTGAATTCCTGCCGCACGCGATTTCTGCGCCAAACGAGTAATCATTTCTTCGGCTTTTTTACCCACCTGCATGATCATATCGGCGAATTCATCCGCCACAATGACAATAGATGGCAATGGAGTCAGACGCGGTGCACGTTCGCCCACAACCGATTCACTGGCTTTCCAGGTCGGGTCAAACAGTTCTTCACCATTTGCAATCGCTTCTTCAAGCTTACGGTTATAGTCGCTCAGCTTACGGATTTTCAGGAAAGACATCAGCTTATAGCGACGTTCCATTTCATTGACACACCAGTTCAAGGCGCTGACCGCATCTTTCATGTCGGTCACGACTGGCGTGAGCAAATGCGGAATATCGTTATAGTTGGCCAGTTCCAGCTGTTTTGGGTCAATCAGGATCAGACGTAGCTGATCAGGGGTGTACTTCAGCAACATCGATAGAATCATCGAGTTCACCGCAACAGATTTACCAGAACCGGTTGTACCGGCAACCAGCATATGCGGTGCCTTACCCAGTTCGGTAATCACGGGATTACCCGAAATATCTTTACCCATGGCCATGGAAAGAATGCCATCCGGATCATTGAATTTTGGAATCTGTACCAGCTCAATCAAGCGAACCATTTCACGGCTACTGTTCGGTACTTCAATGCCGATATAAGGTTTACCCGGAATGACCTCGACTACACGTACCGATGCCATCGACATCGAACGCGCCAAGTCACGTGAAATATTGGTCACTTTAGAGGCTTTTACCCCCGGTGCCAAATCCAGCTCAAAACGTGTCACTACAGGGCCAGGCTGTGCTTCTATCACTTTAGCTTTCACATTAAACTCTTGCAGTTTAATTTCAAGTAACTCGGATAATCGTGCCAATTGCTCGGCAGTGAAATTCACCTTCTTGTTAGGGTCAACCTCATCCAGCAGCTCCAGACCTGGCAATGGCGGCAAATCACGACGTTTTTGCGCCACCTGCATGGAACGAGACATCGGACGACCCATGGCATCGGTTAAAGGGGCATCCAGATCAAAATCATCTTCATCCAATTCAAGCTCGTCGACAGGTTTTCCAGCCGTTTCCTGCCAAACTTCACGGAAGGCATCTTTATTGGCAGCAATCAACGCCTTTTCATCTTCAGAAATGGTGGATTGCGGCTGCAATTGAGTATTGATTTCTGCACGCACAAAGGCTGAGGATTGGGCATAACTACTCGTAGTACGTGCCACAGGCGCTGCTGGCTCCAAGTGATCTACCGGTAAACTATCTATTGGTAAATCATCTACCAGCAGATCATCCAGCTCATCAAACTCGTCATCCAATGCGCTATTTTTAGGCGTATTATGATTCAGTGATGGCGATACAGTCATACTTGCAGATGCTGTCAGCATTTTTTCTTCAGGGATGACTACTGCTGGTTCTGGATTCACAGAATTAAATGGCGTATGTACATCTGTTGCAGTTTTTCCACCCGGCACAGCTGCAAGCAATTCATCAAAAATTTCGTCATCATCCCAATCCAGATTTTGCTTCGAGGTCTGCGGAGTCGTTGCTGCAGGTTGCTCATCAACAAATGCCTGAAAATGGTCATGTGGTGTATGGGGTCCAGATTCTTCAGCAGCTTTTAACAGTGCATCAATATCTTGGTTATGATTTTGATTTTCATCTGCATGTAATGCACGCCACACTTCACCTGTAGCCACGACACGTTGTGTATTCTGTTCCAGACGATGGGCTTTTTCTAAAATTTGTTCAAATTCTGCCTCATCTTCCTCATCCACCAGTTGTTGCTGCGCAGACTGCTCTTTTTCAACCATGTCATCGAACAGGCGCTCTGCAGCCGGATCACGAACGACTGGTGACAACTCTACTTCCTTATGTTCGGCTACTACTGCTACTTTTTCTGTGGTTGTTTTTTGTTTGTTATTTACCAATGATTTTTTGACTTCAGGATTGGTCCGGTCAAATGCAGATTCGGCTTCAGGCACATTTTTATAAAATAAGTCTTGTAAATAAGCAGGAGTCGCCTTAAGCGTAACCCAGGTTTTGTTCCACTTCACCCCAAATGCAAAGGTGAATAAAATCAGCCAAAACAGCAGCAGAAAAGTGGTTGCACCATAAATGGTTAAAATCTGGGACAGGCTTTGCCCCAACTCATACCCAATGATACCGCCCGACGAATTATCCAGCGTATCTGCAGGCACTTGCCAATACAGATACAACAGACTTGCTGTCGCCAGTAAAATAAAGAACTGTGCAGCATAGCGAAAAGGTTTATTCAAAAAGCTATACGGCCACCAGACCTGAATTGCCTCAACGAAGAGAAAAACTGGAATGAGCAAACTTGCCCAGCCTAAAAAACCGAACAGTAAATCTGCAATCCACGCCCCGGCAACTCCACTGGCATTCGATACATGCTGGGTATCACTGGAAATGTGCATCCAGCCCGGATCAAAAGGCGTATAGGTCACTGTTGCAAGGAATAAATAAATTCCAAATGAGACTAAAAATAATGTCTTTATTAAGCGCTGTGCATAAACACTCGACACCGCAGTCATATACTGTCCTGTAACCAATTTTTCATTCATGTTTTTTGTAAGAAACTAAGACAAAATAGTTTCACAATAAACGCGTATTATGCACCTGTTCCACAAAAAAAGATGCAATATTATGTAGTGGCTGCTGCTTAGAAATATACCAGATTGAGTATCTAACACAGCACTGTTGTTCTATATAGCTCAAATCGATTTGCATGATCAATAATATCGACTTTAATCGCACACCACTGTTATACAGTTTCACGTATAATTCCACAAATTTCTAAATAAAAAAGGATGCAGCGGATGAGCGCACGTCACTCAAGACTGATTATTTTAGGTTCGGGTCCTGCTGGCTATAGCGCAGCGGTCTATGCAGCGCGTGCAAACTTGAAGCCAACCCTGATTGCAGGCTTGCAACTGGGTGGACAACTCACCACAACCACTGAAGTAGATAACTGGCCGGGTGATCCTGAAGGTCTCACCGGTCCTGCGCTAATGGAACGCATGCAGGCACATGCGGAACGTTTTGGCACCGACATTGTCTATGACCATATCAATGAAGTTGATTTAAGCGTTCGCCCATTTGTGCTGAAAGGTGATATGGAAGAATTCACCTGTGATGCTCTCATCATTGCCACTGGTGCGACAGCGCAGTATTTAGGTCTTGAGTCTGAAGCTGCATTTATGGGTCAAGGGGTAAGTGCATGTGCAACCTGTGATGGTTTCTTCTATAAAAACCAGAAAGTGATGGTGGTCGGTGGTGGTAACACTGCTGTAGAAGAAGCACTTTATCTTTCTAATATTGCCTCGCATGTGACCCTGGTTCACCGTCGTGATTTCTTGCGTTCTGAAAAAATCCTTCAAGATCATATTTTTGCTAAAGAAAAAGAAGGTAAAATCAGTATTATCTGGAATCATCAGGTCGAAGAAGTTCTGGGCGATGCAAAATCTGGCGTAACTTCTGTTCGTTTAAAATCAACCCAAGATGATTCAACACAAGACGTTGAAGTGACCGGGATGTTCGTCGCCATTGGTCACAAACCAAACAGCGCAATGTTCGAAGGTCAGTTGAACTTGCGTGACGGTTATATCCAAGTCCAAAGTGGTACGGCAGGTAATGCAACTGCGACTTCTGTTACGGGTGTCTTCGCTGCTGGTGACATTGCTGACAGTATTTACCGCCAGGCCATTACCTCAGCAGGTTCAGGCTGTATGGCTGCGTTAGATGCCGAGAAATATCTAGATGCTTTGGCTGACTGATTTAAATAAATCAATTCAACTCAAAAAAACCGTCCTCTTGGGGCGGTTTTTTTTTGTATGATAAAAATCATAAATGTTTATTGCAAGTTACTCTTCTCGTTCAGGCTGAATCCCATGCATCCATTAGCTCCCTCAGAATTCATTTTTCCCGACCCCATCGAGGCTGATCCCGATGGCCAGGGACTAATCTGCATCGGTGCTGACCTCTCCCCTTCTACACTTTTTGAAGCCTACACCCATGGCCTGTTCCCCTGGTTTTCTGAAGGTGAACCGATCTGCTGGTGGAGTCCGGAACCACGATGCATTATCCGTCCGCAGGATTATCATCCGAGTAAGTCATTAATTCGCAACATGAAAAAGTTTGATTATCAAATCACGGTCAATCAGGCCTTTGAACGGGTCATACGCTCTTGTGCCCTGCCGCGCAGCTATGCTGATGACACCTGGATTTCGGAAGACATTATTGAGGGATATTGTCAGCTGTTTGAAGCTGGTTATGGCTATAGTATTGAGGTATGGGATGAAGGCAAAGTCGTTGGTGGATTGTATGGCGTCACCATTGGACACGGCTGTTTTGGTGAGTCGATGTTCAGTACGCAAACCGATGTCTCAAAAATGGCGTTTTATACTTTAATGCTGATTGGACAGGAAAATAATTTGCCCTGGATTGACTGTCAATTGGTCAATGATCATCTACTCAGCCTGGGAGCCTGTACACTTTCTCGCCAAGCATATCTTAATTCGTTACAAGATGTTGTAAAACAGTCCGCTATCGATTGGAAAAAATATCAAGAGGGTGTATTTTCAAGTAAAACAATAGCGCAAAAAGCGCGTTTAATGGAATGAAAATAAAAGAGGGATTGCCATGAATTCATATCACCCAAAGTCCCTACTTAACGATTTACAGTATTACATTACGCCACCGCATAACTGTAGTTATCTGGAACAAAAATCGGCACGGATGGTCTTTTTAGATCCTGCCCATCGCATTGACGTGGTCAGCCTGTCTGAACTTTCACGTCTGGGGTTTCGTCGTAGTGGGGATTTTGTCTATCGTCCTGAATGCCATCTCTGCCGTCAATGTTTATCTTGCCGCGTACCTGTTTCCGAATTTGAAATGAACAATACGCAAAAGAAGGCATGGAAACGTAATCAGGATCTGACGGTCAAAATTACCCGCACAGCCGATGCTTCCAACATTCATTATCAGCTCTATGAACGCTATATCAATGAACGTCATGCTGATGGTGATATGTTCCCACCAAGTCTGGACCAATTCGAAAAATTTTTAGTACATAGCTGTACGGACAGTTTCTTTATCGAATTCTGGAAAGATGACAAACTGCTGGCTGTTTCTAGCTGCGATCCGCTAGATGATGGAATTTCTGCGGTCTATACCTTCTTTGATCCTGATGAAAGTCGCCGTTCACTAGGGGTTTTTGCCGTACTCAAACAGATTGAACATGTCAGAGCTTTAAGTTTGCCTTATGTCTATCTCGGTTATTGGGTTCCGCATTCCGATAAAATGAACTATAAATCGCAATATGTACCTTTGGAACTGTTGATTGATGGGCAATGGCGACGCTTAAACCGCTTGCTGAACCCTGAAGAAATTCAGCAATTGGGCAACTCCCTTATGACGACATTACCTTCGGGCTGGAACAACCCCATCATCAAGTAATATCACCATTCCTATTTAAACAAACTTGCAAAATCATCTGTGCATGCTTTCACCATAATGATGGCATGCTCTTTTGATCCATCCGGCTTTGGATAATAATTTTTACGTAAATCGATTTGATGAAAATCTGCTTTTTCATACAACTTGATTGCAGGAGTGTTAGACTCCCGTACTTCCAGAAAAATTTGTACGGGATTATTTTTCAGCATAGCAAGCGATGCATCCAGTAGCTTAAAACCTAGACCTTTGCCCTGCTGAGATGGATCAATCGCCATCAACAGCAAATTCGCTTCATCCAGCACAGGTTGTAAAATACAAAATCCAACCACCTGACCATTTTGTTCAATCACTGTGCTCTGATAACTACTGACAGCTTCTTCAAACTGTTTAACAGTCCAGGGATGGCTTTGGACCAATCTTTCAATCTTTGCTACAGTCGATACATCCGCAGCTTGCATCAAACGAATCATCTTCGTTCATCTTATATAAAATTAACCCTCGCATTATAAAAACTTTGCGATAAAAATCGAGTAAAAAAAAGAGCGATCATTATCGCTCTCTCATTTTTCAGCTTAAAAGGCTAATTTAGCCTTCCATTTTTCCAGTAAACCATGGGTATCGACATCATTCGGATGGAAACCTGGCTTGAAATACAACAACATTTCCTTGCCCATACCGGTAATCACGCCTTTAGATGGACTATAGGCATAGCTATAAATCTCCTGCAGTGAATCAAGGTTAAACTGTTGATCCTGTTTTAAAAGACGTGCAAGGAAATAACTTTGTACGATAAATAAAGTGGCCATTGCAATCGCCAATGAAGAAGTGCGCAGAGCATATGACTTCAATCCCTTACCAAAGACTTCTTCGAATACATCATATGCCACTGCTTTATGTTCATTTTCTTCAATTGCATGCCACATCCACATCGTTTTCATGGTTTCATCGGTCATGAGTTCCTGGATATGGGCATTGCTTAAAAGCTGCGATGCTATGGTCGCAGTAAAATGCTCAAGTGCCGTGGTTGCAGTCAAATCCACCATTTCCTGAGTAATACCCACAGGTTTAGCTATTTTCGCCATCAATTTACGTGTGGTCTGAATCACTTTATCAGTATAGTGATCTAAGGTCTCCACATCATGCCCATATCTTTGTGCTGATGCATTAAAAGCCACATGTTCCTGGGTATGCATGGCTTCCTGGCCAATAAAGGCAGAGATTTCCTTTTGTAACTCTACATTGTTTTTTAAGGCAGGATGATGACGTACGGCACGAACACTGTCGATAAAAAATTTTTCGCCTGCAGGAAACAACGCTGATAGCGCTGTCATAAAGTGTGTCAACCCGGCTGAACCATTCATCCAGTATTCCGGGACATGTTCAAAATCAAAGTTCATGCGGCGTACAGGAAAACTCGCACCGGCACGATTGCTCATATTGACCTTTGCATTCATGATGCTTTACTCCTATCTAGCAACGATATAACTAGATTCACTTTTGTTTTTCTTGATTGTTATATTACGTGTTTAAAAACTTGCTATAAGTGCAGATAGGGTCAGGAAAATATCAGTTTAGGACATGAGGAAAAATAAAGCACTGCTTTATCTTGACGCAAGGGAACAAGCACTGCTTTGTTCCGACGCAAGAGAAAAACTGATGATAAGTGAAATTATTTTTTCGACGCAGGAAAAAACAATGCGTCAAATCACTTCTTCGATACAAGAAATAAGGTAAGGTTATACAAGATAAATTTTAAAAAACGAATTAATAAAATAAAAACCATAAAAAAAGCGTCCCAGAGGGACGCTTTTTTCACACAATCAATACTTATGCAGTTACTTTAGCAACAACACCAGCACCAACTGTACGACCACCTTCACGGATCGCAAAACGTAGACCTGGGTCCATTGCGATTGGG